>CAYNMI010000280.1:0-3472 GCA_964398095.1 uncultured Desulfobacca sp. | reverse complement strand
ACCAGGTTCGGTTAGAAATGCGACAAACGCCGTAGGGGCGGTGCGCTCACCGCCCCTTAAACGGTATGGCATTGATTGCACGATAAAGCGAACCTGGTATAAGCCACTGCGGCGCAGGGAGGTCCGGAGGAGAGCGATATGAAACACAAGGACGTTAAGGCGATGTATTCGGAATTTGACGGTTATTGCGAGACCCTGGACAGAAACGGCTGTATCAGCTATCCGGTCACCATCACCTGGACCGAGACGGGACCCCATTACGGCCGGCCCGTGGTGGTGATTCTGGGCGAGGCCCGGGAGGCCGGCAACCTGCCTCCGGGGGAATTGCAGGTGCCATCGGAAATATTACACGAAGTGAGGCAGGTTGGCTATGGCGCTGAACCTCTCAGTGTAGGGGAAATCAAGGAATATTGGCGAGAGGCTCGGCGGTTGATCGTCAAAGACCATTGGCACCCCGAGGCCCGGCTGGTGCAATATTAAGTCGGTCATCCCAACTTAACAAATCCGGTTTTGATCTTCTGGTTTTTAAGCCCATCTTTATACTCACGCAAACGCGCTCACGTCCCCCTTGCCTTCCCGGAGCACTTCGGGCACGTCGTCCAGGAACGAGATGATGCTGGAGGGCTCCGGCAGGATGAGGCCGCCGTCGATGACCAGGTCCAGGTGGGGCTTGAATTTGGCCTCGATTTCGTAGGGGTCGCTCTCCACCGGGGAATCGGGCAGGGAGGCGCTGGTGGTGATGATGGGGTGCCCCAGGAGGCCCACCAGCCCCAGGGCGGTGGGGTGGTCCGGCACCCGGATGCCCACGGTGCGCCGCCGGGTCTGGAGGATCTTGGGCACCTGGCGGGAGGCCTCCAGCACGAAGGTGAAGGGGCCGGGCAGGAGGCGCTTCATGACCTTGTAGGCGGAGTTGCCCACCCGGGCGTATTCGCTGATGTTCTTCAAATCGCGGCAGATGAAGCTGAAGGGCTTGCTGGAGGGCCGCCGCTTGAGGTGGTAAATCCGGCCGATGCCCTTGAGGTTATAGAGGTCGCAGCCGATGGCGTAGCAGGTGTCGGTGGGATAGGCGATGAGCCCGCCGCCGGTGAGGGCCTCCACGGCCTTGCGCAGCAGGCGCTCCGGGGGGTTGTCGGAATTGATCTTGATAATCATGGTGCGCTTCTCTGGGATATGAAATAACCAACCAGCCCCGGGACCGGTCCATCTTCCCCGGTGGCCCCGGAGCCCTGGTTGCGTCAGGTCCTTAGGGTCGCTTCTTTTTACTTTTGCCCTTGCTTTTGGCCTTGTGGGACCGTTTCTTGCCCTTGGCCTTTTTGGCCTCTTTAGGGGCCGCGGCAGGCGCGGCGGCCTGAGCCCAGACCCTTTCCACCTGGTCCCTGAGCCAGTGGGGGTCCCACCATTCCCGGGGTTGCACAAATTCCCCCTGGAGGTTGATGGCGAAATGGAGGTGATCGCCGGCCGCCAACCCCGTGGTGCCGGTAACGCCCAGGACCGCGCCCTTTTCCACTTTATCCCCTACCTTGACGTCAATATGGCTCATATGGCTGTAGCTGGAGAAGACCCCCAGGCCGTGGTCCAGGATCACGGTGTTGCCATAAATTCCCAGGGGCTCGGCGTAGACCACCACGCCGTTGTTGCTGGCCTTCACCGGGCTGTGCACCACGGAGGCCAGATCCACGCCCAAATGGGTCTCATGATCCACGGCCTTACCCTGGTACAGGTAGGTGCGCCGGTCCCCGAAGGCGGCCATGCGTTTGCCGGGGAAGCGCTGGAAAGCTCCGGACCACAAGGGCTGGGGGCTGCTGTGGGAGCAGACCCGCAGGAAGGTCTCGCTGTTCTGGCGCCGGGTATTACGGTTGACGTTCAGGAAGGAGCCCAGGAGATCGCCGGGGTTGGCCACCGGGAAGCTTGAGGCCACCTTGCGCAGAAAGGCGTCGGAGAGGTTGATATTATCATGGCGCCAGCGGTGCGGCCGGGCATGGAGGGCCACCACCTGCTTTATTTCGGTGCCCAGGGACGGCCGGGCCACCAGTTCCACCCGGAAGATGGGCGGCCCTTCCTGGGGCACCGGGAACAGCACCACGTAGTCCCCCTTGGTCCCCTTGGGATTGGGATAGCCCTGGTAAAACCGGCCGCCCACCACGACCCCGGATTCCTTGACCTCTTTATTGAGGCGGTAGCAGATGACGCCGGTGCCTCCGGCCTCGAGCAGGCGGCTCACCGCCTGGTAGGTCAAAGTGGCGGGCACCAGGTCGATGAGCACCTCCCGGGTGAGGGAAGCGGTGCGCCCCTGAAACAGGTCCCGCCAGGAGCGGTCCCGGGCCGTAACGGTTAAGATGGCCTTGCCGTCTTTGAACCCCAGGGCTTGGGGCTCCAGGGTCACGGGGATTTCCACCTGCACTCCCGGGTCCCCGCCCGGGGGAAAGGTGCGTTGCAGCACCACCCGGGTGCGGTCTCCCTGGGAGAAGGTGACCTTGACATCTTTCAAGCCGCTGGTTTGATCTCCGGCCTCCACGGTCAGGGTGGTTTTGGCGCCCACGGTCTCCACCGGGGTTTTCAGGGCCACCGTGGGGTCGTCGAAATCCAGGTGCCCCGCCGCCAGCCACACCAGGACGGCCAGGAGCACCAGCCCCGCAGCGCCCCAGGAGAAGTAGCTGAGCCGGCGCCCCCAACGCGGTTTCACCAATTTTCCCATGGGTGTATAGTATCAATTCCCGGTGCCGGTAGCAAGCACGGGGAGGTCTGGCGGCCCCGATAAGATGCGGGTCTGCGGCCTTCCCCCGGATCGCCGGACGATGGGAACGATGCGGCCGCGGCCACCGGGGCCCTTGCCTTTGCGCGTCGGCGTATCTATCTATAAATATTAATACCATTTACTGATAATCTGAATCATAGGAGATCAAAACCATTTCCGCCCAGACTGAAGAAATCACCCTCTCCGTGGGAGGCATGCATTGCGCCGCTTGCGTGGCCCGGGTGGAACGGGCCCTGACGGCCGCTCCCGGCGTGGAGCTGGCCACGGTCAACCTGGCCACCCGCCAGGCCCGGGTAAAGTTTAATCCGGGCCTTACCGATGTTGCGGCCCTGACCCAGGTGGTCATGGACGCGGGCTACGAAGTGGAAGGGACGTCTCAGGAGCAGCGGGCCCCCCGGTCGCCCGAGGCCGAAGTCAAAGAATTCCGGCGGCGCTTCCTCCTGGCCCTGGTTCTGAGCCTGCCGGTGTGGCTCCTGATGGTGCCCCCCATCAGCGCCGCGACGGGCCTCAGCCACCGCACCCTGGCCTATATCCTGCTCGTCATCGCCACCCCGGTGATGTTTTACTCCGGGGCCTCGTTCTTCACCGGGGCCGCGAGCGCCGCCCGGCACGGCTCCACCAACATGGACACCCTGGTGGCCCTGGGCACCTCCGCGGCCTACTTCTACTCCGCCTGGGTCACGTTCTTCCCGGACACCATCGCCGCGGCCGGCCACG
>CAYNMI010000279.1:0-3482 GCA_964398095.1 uncultured Desulfobacca sp. | reverse complement strand
CCGAGACCAAGACGCACAAGTGCATCGCCTGCGAAATGTGCGCCCGCATCTGCCCGTCCCAACTGATCACGGTGGAAGGGGTGAAGTTGATCGGGGCCAAGCAAAAGGTGCCCCTGGTTTACCGGCACGAACACCAGTATTGCAGCCTCTGCGGTCTCTGCGTCGAAGTCTGCCCCACCGCGGCCCTGGAGTACTCCCAGGAGTACCGGCTGGTGGGCTACCGCCGGGAAGACTGCGTCATCGATCACCTGACCCAGTTGCAGGCCCGGCAAAAAGCCCTGGGGTTGGCCCCGACGCCCGTCCCGGTGCCGCCCACCGAAGAGGAACTCGCCGCGGCCGCGGCTGAGGAAGCCAAGCTGAAGGAAGCCAAGGCGAAAGCCGCGGCTGCGGCCAAGGCCAAGGCCGACGCCGAGGCCAAGGGTGACGCAGCCGCCCAAAAGGCCCCTGAGGAAGAGGGTAAAAAATGATCTTATTAAGCGCCTTGATGACTCCCCAGACTGCGGCCACCGCCGCCTTTGTCATGGTGATCGGACTCACCATCGTGGGCGCCCTCATCGCGGTGGGAGCCCGGAATATCTTCCACAATGTCCTGGGGCTGTGTGTCTCCCTGTTTGGAGTGGCCGGTATCTTTCTCTTTCTCAACAGCCCCTTCGTCGCCCTGATGGAAATCCTCATTTATGTGGGAGCCATCTGCATCGCCATCTGCTTCGCCATTATGCTGTCCGAGCCCCTGTATCTGCCCCGGCCGCCCCGCAACAAGGCCAAGGTCTGGGGGGCCTCACTGGGCGCCGGCGCCATCTTCGTCTTCTTGGGACTCCTGCTGAAGAAAACCCAGTGGACCCCGGCGGCGCAGCGGAGCACCGATTGGTCCATCACCACCATCGGCCATTATCTCCTCACCAATTACGCCTTAATCTTTGAATTGGTCTCGCTCCTGCTGCTGGTGGCCATGCTGGGCGCCATCGTCACGGCCCGGGGCGGTCGCGGTAAACCTTAATCCGAGGGTTTGAGATGTTGCTGTTCAACCAATTGCAGACTTTCCTCTATCTGGCCCTGGTGCTCTTTGTCATCGGCCTCTACGGGGTCCTGGCCAGGCGCTCTTTGATCGCCATCCTCATCTCCGTGGAGCTGATCCTGAACGCCGCCAGCATCAATTTCATGGCCTTCAACCGCTTTCTGGCCCCCCAGCCGGCCGTCGGCCAGGTCATCACCCTGTTCATCATGGCCGTGGCCGCCGCCGAAGCCGCCATCGCCTTGAGCATCATCGTGGCCGTGTATCGGAAACTGAAATCCATCAACGTCGAACAAGCCACCGAGCTTAGGGGTTGATCATGGGCTTGCCTGATCCGATTCTCCTGGGTTGTCTGCTGACGGTCTTCCTGCCGTTGTCGGCCTTCGCCCTGATTATGATCTTCACCAGGAATAATCCCAAGCTGTCTCTGGCCATTTCCCTGCTGGCCTCCACCATCCCCCTGATTATTGCCTGGACCTTCTTTTTCAAACTGGGCGGCCATAAACCCATTATCTACAATTTCAACTGGCTGGTGTCCGACATCGTCAAGGTGCCCTTCGGCTTTCTGCTGGATCCCACCAGCCTGGTGATGTTCGTGATCGTGGCCACCATTAGCTGGCTGGTGCAGATTTACTCCATCGGCTACATGGCCGGCGACCCGGGCTTCGGCCGTTATTACGCCGACCTGTCGCTCTTCGCCCTGGCCATGCTCACCCTGGTGATCAGTAGCGGCCTCCTGCAGCTCTACATCGCCTGGGAGTTGGTGGGTCTGGCCTCCTATCTCCTCATCGGCTTCTGGTATGAGAAATTCTCCGCCTCGGAAGCCGGTAAAAAGGCCTTTGTGGTCACCCGCTTCGGGGATATCGGCTTCTTTATGGGCCTGGTCTTCCTGGTGCTGTTTTACGGCAACCTGGATATCGCCTCGGTGAACGCTGCCGCGGTGGCCCACAAGATGCCCCCCTGGCTCCTCACCACTTCGGCCCTGCTGATCTTCTGCGGCGTCATGGGTAAGAGCGCCCAGTTCCCGTTGCACGTCTGGCTCCCGGACGCCATGGAAGGTCCCACGCCGGTCTCGGCCCTGCTCCATTCCGCCACCATGGTGGCCGCCGGCGTCTACCTCATGACCCGGATCTTCCCGTTCTTCGCGGCCTCGACCACCGCCATGACCGTCATCATCGCCATCGCCTCCATCACCCTGATTCTGTCTTCCACCGTGGGCATGGTGGCCACGGACATCAAGCAGGTCTGGGCCTATTCCACCGTCAGCCAACTGGGCTTTATGGCCATGGGGCTGGCGGCCGCGGGCCTGGCCGGCGGCACCCTGTTCGCCGGCTACTACCACCTGACCACCCATGCGGGCTTCAAGGCCCTCCTGTTCCTGTGCTCCGGCGTCTTTATCCACCATTTCGGCACCAACGACTTCTTTACCATGGCGACTAATGGCGGGCGCAAGCTGATCATTCCCATGACCTGCATCACCATCGCCGCCCTGGCCCTGGCCGGCATCTATCCCTTTTCCGGCTTCTTCAGCAAAGAGCTGATCATGACCGCCCTGGCCCATCTGGACAACAAACTCTGGCTGGTCGTGGGCCTCCTGGGCGCCTTCCTCACCGCCTACTACTCTTTCCGGGTGATTTTTGTCCTGCTCTTCCCCAAGGACCCTTCAGCTTATGCGAAGGTCCCCGGCCATGTGCATATCCCTGAGGACGACTCCCACGGGCATGGGGGCCATGGCGGCCATAACAACGGCCACAACGGCCACCACGGGGTCCCCTGGGTCATGGCCATCCCCCTGATCATCCTGGCCGGCTTCACCCTGAGCCTGGGTTTCTGCGAGGGCTATCTGCAGAAGATGCTTCTGGGGGAAGTTCACCACCACGCCCTCAATTATTTCCTCCTGGCAGCCGCGGTCAGTTGCGCCGTGGGCGGCATCGCCATGGCCTGGGCGGACTGGGGCGCCAAAAACGCCAAATGTGTCGGCTTCATCAGTAAGTTTCCGGCCCTGGAAAACTTTTTCATCCAGAAATGGTACATGGACCACTTCTGGCGCTGGTTCCTGAACCGCTGGATTTATGGCACCTTCTCCCGGCTTTTCACTTACAACGACCGCCGGGTGGTGGATGGCGGCGTCGACGCCGTGGCCTTCTCCACCGTGGGCAGCGGCCGGCTCCTGTCCTTCATTCAAACCGCGTTCTTACAATATAACCTGCTCTTTATGGTGCTGGTCCTGGCTGGCGTCGGAATCTATCTCGTGATGGGTCGCTGATATGACCGAACATGCTGCTTCTTTTCCGTATCTGAGTTGTATGCTGCTGTCCCCCTTCGTGGGTCTGCTCATCCTCCTTACCCTGAAGGAAGAGCAGAAGTTCCTCATCCGGGCAGTAAGCGTGGTGGCCGCGGGGATTTCTCTGGCCTTGGCCATCTTCGTCTTTGTGACGTATGACAAGACCCTGGGCGGCCTCCAGTTCGT
>CAYNMI010000278.1:0-3485 GCA_964398095.1 uncultured Desulfobacca sp. | reverse complement strand
GGCGGGTCCTCCAGGTTGTTGTTGGGCAAAAAGGACAGCAGCCGCTTGATCTGGTCGATGGCGTCGGCGTCGGACTCGCAGGCGAAGTGGGCCACCCCGCTTTTGACATTGTGGGCCATGGCCCCGCCCAAATCCTCGAAGCTGATCTCCTCCCCGGTGACGCTCTTGATGACGTCGGGCCCGGTGATGAACATGTAGCTGGTGTTCTTCACCATGAACACGAAGTCGGTCATGGCCGGGGAGTAGACCGCCCCCCCGGCGGTGGGCCCCATGATGGCCGAGATCTGGGGAATGACCCCGCTGGCAATGGCGTTCCGATAGAAAATCTGCCCGTAGGCGGAGAGCGAATCCACCCCCTCCTGGATGCGGGCCCCGCCGGAGTCGTTGAAGCCCACGAAGGGCACCCCGGCCTTCAGGGCCAGGTCCATGACCTTGCAGATCTTTTTGCTGTGCATCTCCCCCAGGGAGCCCGCCCGGGACGTGAAGTCTTGGGCAAAGGCGAACACCGGCCGGCCGTTGACCTTGCCGAAGCCGGTGACCACCCCGTCCGCGGGGATTTCCACCTTCTCCATGCCGAAGTTGACGCAGCGGTGCTTCACAAAGATATCGGTCTCCCGGAAGGTCCCCGGGTCAAAAAAGAGGTCCAGACGCTCCCGGGCGGTGAGCTTGCCGCTGGCATGCTGCTTCTCCACGGCCTTGGCCCCGCCCATGGACTTGATCTGACCCTCTTTCTCCTTTAACTCCCGGATCCTCTCGGCCACTGTCTTCATAAGCAGTTCCTCTTCAACCAAGATTATGCTGCAGGATTTCTGAAGCTCAAACTGCGGGGTCCGGTACTGGTTTGAAGCCCGGATGTCCCCGCCGGACCACGATGCCGCGATTTCCCGCCTGAAAAATGGCAGAAACCGACAATAAATGAGCATACCCGGAAGCGGCAAGCTTGCAAATCGGGCAATCTATGATTCTGTTGTCAGAAATTTTCTTACAGGCCGGCCGGCGGCCCCGCCTCAGAGATCCACCAGCCGGTTTTGGAGGGCAAAGCGGGAGAGTTCGGCGTTGTTGCGCAGGTTGAGCTTTTTCAGCAGGCGGGCCCGGTAGGTGTCCACGGTCTTGGTGCTCAGGTGGTAGGCGTCGGCAATCTCCCGGACCGTCTTACCCAGGGCCAGGTGCCGGAGCACCTGGATCTCCCGGGTGGACAGGGAATCCATGGGGGAGCGGCCCTCGGCGCCCCGGGCCAGGCGCAGGGCCAGGGCCTCGGCCGCGGCGTCGGTCAGGAAGCGGCCGCCGGCATGCACCTTGCGGATGGCTTTCACCAGCAGTTCCGGGGCCGAGCGCTTGGTGATGTAACCCATGGCCCCGGCCTCAATGGCCCGGACCACATACTGCTCCTCCTCGTGCATGGTGAGGATGAGGATGGGCAGTTTCGGATGGGAGGTCCGCAGCCGGCTGACGACTTCCAGGCCGTCCAGGCCGGGCATGGAAATATCGATGACCGCCACCTCCGGCGAGGTTTCCTGAACCCGGAGAATGGCCTCCTGGCCGTCGGCGGCTTCGGCCACCACCTCCATGTCGCCGCAGTCTTCCACCAGGCGGCGCAGACCGGCCCGGACAATGTCGTGATCGTCGGCCAACAGGACCCGGATCATCTCAGGCGCTCCGGCTGCCATCGGTGGGTAATCTGAAATACACTTTGGTCCCCTTCCCGGGCCGGGTCCTGATCTCCAGGGTCCCGCCCAAAAGGCCGGCGCGTTCGCGCATGCCGGCCAGCCCCAGGCACTCCGAGGCCCCAACCTCCTGGGGATTGAAGCCCCGGCCATCGTCCACCACCGCCAGGGTCAGCACGCCCTTGGCGGCCTGGAGGCTCACCTGCACCTGGGTGGCGGCGGCGTGGCGGGTGACGTTGGTCAGGGCCTCCTGGGCAATGCGATAGGCCGCGGTGGCCGCGATGCCGTCCACTTCGCCAACGTTGCGGTGCTTGAAGATGCAGGCCATGCCGGTGCGTTTTTCAAAATCGGTGATGTACCACTCCAGGGCGTCGATGAGGCCCAGGTCGTCCAGGACCCCGGGGCGCAGGCGGGTGGCCAGGCTCCGGACCTCATCAATGGTGTGGTCGATGAGCTGGCACATGGCCAGGGCCCGGTCGCCGGCCTTGGGGTCGGGTTGCCGCAGGCGGTCGCTGAGCCACACCGCGTCCATGCGCAGGGCGGTGAGCACCTGGCCCAGCTCATCGTGCAGTTCCCGGGCGATGGCCCGGCGCTCCTTCTCCTGGTTGGCCATGATGCTGCCCGAGAGCCGCCGGAGTTGATCCCGGGCTTTCTTGAGTTCGGTGATGTCCGTGGCAATGCCGCACAGCCCGGTGGGGACGCCTTGCTCGTTGTACAGGGGAAATTTCACCGACAGATAGGTGCGCCGGCCATCCGGCGGGGGCAGGGCTTCCTCCACCTGATAGGGCTGGCGGGAGGTCAGCACCCGCTGATCGGAGGCCCGGATAAGGTCCGCCACCTGGCGGGGAAAAATATCGTGGTCGGATTTGCCGCTGATCTGCTCCCAGCGCAGCCCGAACAACTCCTCAAAGCGGGAATTGACCAGGGTGTAACGGCCCTCCCGGTCCTTGATATAGACCACGGAAGGCGTAAACCGGAGGATGTTGTTAATCTCCCGGGTGCGCTCCCGCACCTGGCGTTCCAGGTCCCGGGAGTAGCGGCTCAGCTCTTCCTGGGCGTGCTTCAGGGCCGCCTCGGCCTTTTTGCGCTCCGAGAGGTCCCGGGCCACGCAGACGCTGCCGATGGTGCGGCCCCGGTCATCCTTGAGCAGGCTGATGGAGATATCCATGGGGACGATGGTGCCGTCCTTTTTCTTCATGCGGATTTCGAACTCCCGCACCACCCCGTCCCGGCGCAACTTCCGGAGCATGCGGTCCAATTCTTCAGGGTCGGCGTAGAGGTCGAAGGCGGTTTTGGCGGCCAATTCCTGGAGCTGATAGCCGTAGATTTCCACCGAGCGCCGGTTCCACAGGATAATCTTGCCGTGGCGGTCCACGATGCCGATGGCGTCAACGGTGTTGGCGATGACGTTTTCCAGGTATTCCTTGGTGCGCTGGAGTTCGGCCTCGGTGCGCTTGCGTTCCTCAATTTCTTGTTTCAGTTGCCGGTTGGCGTCCACCAGTTCCGCGGTGCGCGCCGCGACGAGGTGCTCCAATTCGGCGTAGGCCCGTTGCCGGGCATCTTCGGCCAGCTTCCGGTAGTCCTTAAAGATCTCCAGTTCGGCGATGCGCCGCCGCAGCGTGGTCAGTTCTTCCAGCAACTGCGCCCTGGTTTTATCCGAATCCCGCATGACACCGGGCTCCTGTTTTCTTGTTCCTTATAGCGATTGCCAAAAATAATTTCTTGTAGGGGCGCACCTGCGTGTGCGCCCTCATGCGGGCGGACACATAGGTCCGCCCCTACAAATCAAATAGGCTATCGGAAAAAACTTTTGGCAATCGC
>CAYNMI010000277.1:0-3487 GCA_964398095.1 uncultured Desulfobacca sp. | reverse complement strand
GCGGACGGCGTCCTGGTATGTGGGTGACACCTGGGCGAATGTCATTACCTGGAAGGTAATAAAAAAGCCCAGACTAGAGCAGAAGGAATTGATTTAATGCTGGAAGACTTCGGTCTGGAACCGGAGCGGTTCCGGCTGGAGTGGATTGCGTCCGCGGAGGCCCAGAAGTTTGCGGACGTGATGACGGAGATGACCGAGGCCCTGCGGGGGCTCGGCCCCAGTCCTTACAGTACGAGAGCTTAGGCAAAGAGACCCGGTAGAAGAGGGAAAAGGGGCGCCGCGCCGGCAAACCTTCTCACCCTTCTACTGGGGGCTCTTTGCCTTGTTTTTTTCAACGCGGAGGAAGGGCTCATGGATATACCACTGGCCAAGAAGGTCAACGGCAAAAAATTCATGTGGGACGGGGTCGTCTACGACAGCGACGACCAGGCCCAGCAGGTAATGGAGGGCTATGCCAAAGACGGATTCGAAGTAGAGAAGGTTGCGGAGGAGGGCCAATTTCTGGTGTATTCCCGGAGGGTGTCAGTGGCAGAAAAAACAGAAAGTTAATGGACCAGGGACAGCGTTCAGGCAGCAGCACCTTGGAAGCTGACTGTCGGACCCTTATGAAGGAGGGAAAAAAATGCCAGTAACAGTAGTGGAGGATTGGTTGAACGCCTGCTCCGGTTGCGAAATCTCCATCCTTAATATTGGAGATGCACTGCTGGACATATTACCCCAACTACAATTTGTCCACATGACGGCCTTGGTCGACCACAAATTCTTCGGCCAGTTGGGCGATGGCACGGCTATGGACATCCCTGAGGCCGTGGTGGGCATCGTTACGGGCGGCGTCCGGAACGAAGAAATGAAACACGAATTACAAGAGATCCGGAAGAAAGTCAAATTTCTCATCTCCCTGGGAAGCTGCGCCTGCTATGGCGGGGTGCCGGCCCAGGCCAACATGTGGAAAAATGAGGACACCTTTGAAAAGGTTTTCCGCCACTGCGTGACCACCGAGCCCTCCCCGGACCCGAAAGATCCCAGCGTGCCTCCATGGACTCCCACCTGTGCCGCGGTGGATGAAGTGGTCAAGGTAGACATTTACATCCCCGGTTGTCCGCCTCACCCCGACTGGATCGCCGAGGCCATTACCGCCCTGCTGGAAGGCAAGACCGCCTGGGCCCTGCCGGAGCGCAGTGTCTGCGACACCTGCCCGGTGATTCGGGAACAGAAGTCCGGCGGCGGCCCGGTCAAACGCTGGCTGCAGAACATGGAATTCGACCCCGAAGAGGGACTGGAAAAGATGCGCTGCATCAACGAGCAGGGGTTCCTCTGCATGGGCCCGGTCACCCTGGCGGGTTGCGCCGGCAAGACCGGAGTCCCCCGGTGCATCCAGGCCCGGACTCCGTGCCGGGGCTGCTTCGGTCCCATCCGGAAAGGGGCCCGGCCCATGGTGGACATGATGGGCGCCTTGACCTCGGTGGGTTTGGATCCCAAAACCGTGTTAGACCGGCGCGCCATGATGAACCGCTATATCGGCGGGCATGGTTATCTGACGGCAATCCCGGCCCGGCCGGTGAGATGAGGAGGTGAGGAGTATGGGAAAAGTTATCAATATTCAGCCGGTAACCCGGATCGAAGGCCATGCCAAGGTAGCCATCACGCTGGATGACGCGGGGAACGTCGCGGATACCAAGTTCCACGTCCAGACCTTGCGCGGTTTTGAGAAATTCTGCGAAGGCCGCCCGGTGGAGGAAATGCCCCGGACGGTCTGCCACGTCTGCGGTATCTGTCCCTGGGCGCATCACCTGGCTTCCGCCAAGGCGACGGATGCCTGTTTCGGGGTGACGCCTCCCCCCGCGGCGGTGAAACTGCGCCGCTTGATGCAGGACATCGCCTACGTCAGCGATAAGATTCTCCACTTCTACTTCCTGGCGGCCCCGGACTTCGTCATCGGCCCCGATGCCGACTACTCGGTGCGCAACGTGGTGGGCATCGTCCAGGCGGCGCCGGACATCGCCAAACAGGTGGTGCACATGCGCCACCTGGGGGCGCAAATCCTGGAGCACTTTGCCGGCCGGGCCATCCATCCCACCTTTGCCGTGCCGGGCGGGGTGAGCAAGGCCATGACCGAAGCCGACCGTCAGTATATGCTGCCCCTGGCCAAGGAACTCCTGGAGTTCTCCAAGTTTTCCTTGAACTTCGCCAAGGAAAATGTCTTCCCCAAGTACCTGGAAGCCATCAAATCCATCGGCGTCATCGAGGTCGGATATCTGGGACTCATCAGCAATGACGGGGCCCTGGATTTCTATGACGGCAAGCTGCGGCTGATGAGGCCGGACGGCTCCTATGACGATTTCGCCTGCGACCAGTACGTGGATTACCTCGGCGAAATGGTGATCCCCTGGTCCTACCAGAAGTTCCCCTATGCCAAGAAGTGGGGCAAGCTTAACCTGGATCTGGCCAACCCCACCGGGGTCTACCGCACTAACTGCCTGGCCCGGATCAATGTGGCCGACAAGATGGCCACCCCCCTGGCTCAGAAGGAACTGGAGGAGTTCCGGGCGGCCTTCGGGCGGCCGGCCCACCTTACCCTGCTGTATCATTACGCCCGGCTCCTGGAGATGCTCCAGTGCGCCGAGCAAACGGTTGAACTCCTGGAAGATCCGGAGATCACCAGTAAGGACATCCGGGTGCCCATCACCCCCAGGGCCGCTCGGGGCATCGGCGTCGTGGAAGCCCCCCGGGGCACGCTGATTCACGACTACACCTGCGACGACCAGGGCCTGATCACCAACCTCAACCTGATCGTCGGCACCACCCACAACGCCGCCGCCATCAACCTGTCGGTGAATCAGGCGGCCAAGGAGTTCATCAAGGCGGGAGCCTATGACCAGGGAATCCTGAACAAGGTGGAAATGGCCATACGCGCCTACGACCCGTGACTGAGCTGCGCTACTCACCGCCTGGACGGCGGTGTCGCGGTTGAGGTCACCATTGCCGACGCGGCAGGGAACGTGATCGAGACGCTGAGCAATTAAGCAAGCAGTTAGCTGTCAGCAAGAGAAAAAACCGGGGCCCCAAGGAAACGCCGAATTCCTTGGGGCCCTGCTTTCGCCGGAGGGGCGGCGTTGCAGGTGCTCCCCGGGCGGACTCCGGCGGGACCTGTGTTTCTGGGATTGTCTTATAGGAAATGCAAAAAGTTTCTTCCTTTATGACAGATGTTCCATTAATCCAAATCCCCCCTAACCCCAGTAGTGTCCGGCAAAGATTTTGCATGAGGGGTGGCATAAACTGACCCCCAAAATGGCGCCCCAAGGCTTTAGCAGGGACCGTTGCAGCTTAAGGGGCAACCGCAAAAACCCCCTCTCCCCTTCGAGGGGAGAGGGTTGGGGTGAGGGGTGGCTTCGCCGGTTGATACCCCCCCCTCACCCTGCCCTCTCCCCCCCGATGGGGGAGAGGGTAAAATCAAGGAAACTGCATAACTTATTCAGAAATGCAGATC
>CAYNMI010000276.1:0-3524 GCA_964398095.1 uncultured Desulfobacca sp. | reverse complement strand
CGACGACCTGGAACTGGCCCAATACGGCATCATCTATATCGACGAAATCGACAAGATCGCCTCCGCCGCGCATACCTGGGGGGGGCCGGATGTCTCCCGCACCGGGGTCCAGCGGGCCTTGCTGAAGCCCATGGAAGAGACGGAGGTGGACCTGAAGGTGGCCCATGACCCGGTCTCCCAGATTCAGGCCATCGAACACTACCGGCGCACCGGCAAAAAGGATAAACGCACCCTCAATACCCGCCATATCCTCTTTATCGTCAGCGGCGCCTTCAACGGCCTGGATAAGATCGTCAAGGAGCGCGTCATTAAGCAGGAGATCGGTTTCCGGGGCGAGATCAGCTCCCGGGATCAGGACCGGACCTTCCTCAAACAGGTGACCGCGGAGGACCTGATCAAATTTGGCTTTGAATCGGAGTTCGTGGGGCGCCTGCCGGTGGCGGCGGTCTTGGAGGAACTCACGGCCGCCGACCTCTATGACATCCTCAAGAACCCCAACAATCCCATTATCACCAGCAAAAAACGGGACTTCCGGGCCTACGGCATCGACATCGCCTTTGAAGAGGAAGCCCTGAAAATGCTGGCGGACCAGGCCGCCCTGGAAAAAACCGGGGCCCGGGGCCTGGTAAGCGTCATTGAACGGGTCCTCATCCAATTCGAAAAGCGGCTGCCTTCCACCCAGGTCAAGGAAGTGGTGGTCACCCCGGAACTCGTGGACCACCCCGAGGGGGAACTGGAACGCCTCATGGCTGACCCGGAGGACCCCCATGTCAAGACGAGATTCAACCAGGCGGCGCTTAAGGAGCGGGAGAGCCTGAAGGAGTCCATCTGGCGCCGGGAATCGGAGTTGCTGCTGCGCTACCACCTGCCCCTCACCGAGACCCGGGTGGCCTTACTGGCCGACCAGTACCATCACTGGGACTGTGACTTGAAAACCGCGTTTGAAGATCTGGCCGGGCTCCATGACCAGGTTTGCCGTTTTGAGGAAAAGTTCCTGGAGCACCACGGCATCGAACTGCATTTCGACCCGGACGCCATGGATGAAATCCTCCGGCAGGCCGTGGTCCGGGACACCTCGGCCCTGGCCGTCTGCCAGGAGATGTCCAAGGATTTGGAATACGCCCTGAAACTGGTCCGGGACCGCACCTCCCAGGACCAGTTCCTCCTGACCCGGGAGGCGATCTGTGACCTGGATGCCTATCTCAATCGGGTCATTCGGGAGCATTACCAGACGAGCCTGTTCAGGGAATAGGCCGGGCTGATGATCGGGGTCTCCAAGCTCTATTGCGGTGCGGTGGAAGCCGGCGACGTGCTGCGCTACCGCGACCGCCGGGCCCAGGACCTGCCGTCCCACCTCCTCCAGTTCTCCGCCGATAAAAAGCCGGTGGTGGTCTGGAACGTCACCAGGCAGTGCAATCTCAAGTGCCTCCACTGTTACGCCCGGGCCACCCCGGGCCCGGCGCCGGATGAATTGAGCCGCGTCGAAGGCCTGGCCCTCCTCCAAGACCTGAAAGAGTTCGGCGTCCCGGTGGTGTTGTTTTCCGGGGGGGAGCCCCTGATGCGGCCGGACCTGCCGGAACTGGTGGCATGGACCGTGACCCGCGGCATGCGGGCGGTGATCTCCACCAACGGCACTCTCATCGACCGGGAGATGGCCCGGCAATTACACGGCCTGGGCCTGTCTTACGTGGGCATCAGCCTGGACGGCACAGAGGCCACCCACGATAAGTTCCGGGGAACCCCCGGGGCCTTTGCCGCGGCCCTGGCCGGGGTGCGGCGCTGCCAGGAGGCGGGCCTCAAGGTGGGGCTGCGGTTCACCGTCAGCCGCCTCAACTACCAGGAGGTGCCGGCCATCTTCGATCTGGTGGAGGAGTATGACATTCCCCGCGTCTGCTTCTACCACCTGGTCTATGCCGGCCGGGGCAGCAAGCTGGTGGCCGAGGCCCTGACGCATGCCCAGACCCGGGAACTGGTGGACCTGATCTGCGCCCGGACCCGGCGCCTCTTCGACGCCGGCCGCACCGTGGAAGTGCTCACGGTGGACAACCACGCCGACGGCCCCTATATCTACCTCAAGCTGCTCCAGGAAGACCCCCGCCGGGCCGCGGAAGTCCTGGAACTCCTCAAGATGAACGAAGGAAACAACTCGGGCCGCGGCATCGGCTGCGTCAGTTGGGACGGCCAGGTCCATGCCGACCAGTTTTGGCGCCATGATACCTTCGGCAACGTCCGGGAGCGCCCCTTCAGCCGCATCTGGACGGATCTGAGCAACCCCCTCATGGCCCGCCTCAAGGACAAGAAGCGCTTTGTGACCGGCCGCTGCGCCCGGTGCAAGTGGCTGGACGTCTGCGCCGGCAACTTCCGGGTCCGGGCCGAAGCCCTCACCGGAGACCTCTGGGCCCCGGACCCCGCCTGCTACCTCAGCGACGCCGAAATCAGCTAAGGACCCGATTTAATAAGAACAAAATCATTCTTTGTTGTCATTCCAAGGTGCCGAAGGCGCCGAAGAATATCAAGACAACATCAAGAGACCCTGCACCTGCAGCTCAGGGTGACCCAGGGGGTAAAATCAATTTAGCAATAAAGGTCAATATATCCGATAAGTTATGATGTTCTATCCTGAAAAGGTTTTGGTGGCACCGGCATCTTGCCGGTGCAGTGGCACAGGCTGGAAGCCTGTGCCACCAAAGCCATTAGCAACCCAAGGGTGCGAACTACCCACCTCTGGTGGGCGGGACGCCCGCCCTACCATCTTTTCATGATTTACGGGTGAGCCGAAGGCCCATGAGCAACTATAGTGAACGAGGCCGGGGGTGAAGACTCACATCGCACCCGAGGCCGGGGATGGTCGGCTCAGCCCCTGGACTTTGCCGGTAAGGGGGCGGACCCTGCGGGGGCCTCTAAGGCTTTGCCATAAAAGCGGATGGCGCTGTCGCCGATGAGTTGGGCCACGCCGGAGGCCGTCAGGCCCGCGGCGGGCAGAGCCAGAAGGGGGTTGAGGTCCAGGGCCTTGAGCACCAGCGGCGTCCCCGCGGCCAACCCCGTGGCCGCCACCACCGCCACCATCTCGGGGACCCGGGCCTGGTCGTCAATGTCCTGGCCATAGAGGTGCGCAATCTCCAAAATGAGATAGAGGTGCATGCGGGTGAGGATAGCGCCGCCGCCCATTAAACCCAGCATTTGCAGCGTCCAGCCCAGGCCGGGAATCAGCCAGGGCACATGCATGAAAGCGCCGCCCAGAAAGGACAACTGGGTCTGGGCCGCAATGAGCCGCCGGGACAATTGTTCCGGAGTTTCGTCGGGAAAGCGGGCCTGGATGGCGTGCACCACCGCCCGGATGCGCGCCTTGCGTAATCTCAGGAAAAAATAGAAGAACTCATCCGTCAAGATGCTCTGCGTATCCTGGGAGTCCGCATCTTTTTTTGCCATGAAATTTCTCCAGTAATTACCCTCATGCAGTTTTCACAGACCCGGGACGGTCCCGGCCTCTGGCGGCGGCCGCAAGCCGTTCCTGATTTACCGGA
>CAYNMI010000275.1:0-3542 GCA_964398095.1 uncultured Desulfobacca sp. | reverse complement strand
CATGGCACGTTATCCGGAAACCGCGTTAAGCGGCGGCACCGGCAGGGTGATAGATATCGGCTAGTCGCAGGACGAGCAGTCCGGGATGCCGGTTCATTGGAAGCTCATCGGGCTTGCCACTTTAACCAATCTTATCAGACCGGCAATTACTCCTACGGGAATATTCGAGAACAGGGCATTTTTCAACTCTCCCGGCAGCCGGCCTATCTTAACTTTATCGATTATTTTAAGGGTCCGGCAGAGAGATATTCGGGCTCTTACAGCCGGGAAGAGATGGTGACCAGTCACCGGCTGAACTTACAGGGGCGAGGCAGGCTCGCGCCATCTTTGGCCGCTGGGCATCAGCCTGTCAGGGGTGTCTTAAAATCCTGGGGTTTTAAGGGGTGGTGGCAGAACTCTGGCCGAGAAGCTGACCGAGCCCGAGTAACTTGACCTTAAAAAATGAAAATGGATGACGCTGAACGCCTGGCCTTAGCTTCACTGGGAATCAATCTGTTGGTGACCGGGCTGAAGTATTTCCTGGGAGTGTTTTCCGGCAGTCTGGCCCTCCTGGCCGACGCCGTGCACTCTGGCGCTGACGTGGTCTCGTCAGCTTCCATCTGGGCCGGAATCAGGCTCTCGCGCCGCAAAACCAAACGGTTTCCCTATGGTCTCTATAAAGTGGAAAATTTGGTGGCCTTGATGACCTCGGCGATTATTCTGCTGGCCGGCTATGAGATTGTGCGCACGGTTCTGTGGGCCGGCGAGCGGGTCAGGGCGGCACGGCTACCGTACGCCATTTTCGGAGTGGCCGCGGTCGCTTTGATCCACTGGGGCTTTTCGCGGTATGAACTAAAAAGAGCCAGGAAGCTCAACTCCCCGAGCTTGCAGGCCGATGCCCAGCACCTGACCACCGACCTGTTTTCTTCCGGCATCATTCTAATGGGACTGGCCGGGACGTACTTCCAGATCAAATTACCTCTGGACAAGGTGGCAGCCTTGATAATAGTAGTTTTGGTCGTCAGGGTGGGCGTGAAGATTGCGGTGGATGCCATCAGGGTGCTCTTGGACGCCTCTTTGGACTTCAATACCCTGAATAACATCCGGGAGATCATTTTGGAAAACCCCCAGGTGAGCAAAGTCAATGCCCTTACCGGGAGAAATTCCGGCAGATTCAAGTTCATCGAAGCAGACCTGGCCCTCAAGGTCAGGGAACTGGAAAAAGCTCATTTTGTGGCCAATCAGATCGAGAACCGCATCAAATCCAGGGTTCCCCATGTCGATCACATCCTGATTCATTATGAACCGACGAAAAAGGAGACCCAGGTCATTGCCCTGCCGGTGGCGGAGGACCGGATGCACCTGTCGGAGCATTTCGGGGAGGCGCCCTATTTCCTCCTGCTCACCTTAAAGAGCGCGGATAGCAGGCTTTTGGAAGAATCCTGGCTGTCCAACCCCTTTCAAACGGTGGAGAAAGGCAAGGGCATCAAAGTGAGCGAGTGGCTGGTCAGCCTGGGGGTTGATGAGGTCGTCACCCCCAAAAGTTTCGCTCATAAAGGGCCTCATTATGTCTTTTCAGACAATGGCGTGGAAATGCAGCAAGCAGATGGGCGCGACCTCACTGAGATCAAAGAGTCTCTGATCGCCTCCCCCGGGGGCAGCAGCAAGGGCACAACTTATGGCTGAGATGATACCGGCAATTGCCCAGAAGATTGCCATTGACTGCTCAAGGCACAGTCCGTGTATTGAGTTGGCTTATACCTATGGTGGAGCAGGAGAGGCGCTCATTTTGATTCACGGTCTGGGCGGCGGCAGCCGGAGCTGGCGCCAGGGCCCTTGCGGCGCGGGTCGACGGAGAGGCCGGGGCGGGGGACATGAGACTTTTCTTGAAGCAGGGCTTTTCGCCGGTGAACCGGATCTTGCCGAGGTCTAAGGCCATGTCAGAAGTTGAGTGTCAACTCCCTGAGTTTAACCCGGAAGATGAGGAAATTAGGGGAATTCTGGAGAACAATCGCTGGGTAACAAGACGATGACCGGCTCAGAGGATGCACCCAAAGTTTCGGTGATCATACCGGCCTATAATGAGGCCCCGCGCCTCGGTCAGGTGGTCCAGGCTGCGCTGCTGCAGGCGGATGAAGTCCTGGTGGTGGATGACGGCAGCACCGATGACACGGGAACAATCGCGGCAAAACACGGCGCCCGGGTAATAAGATTGAACCGTTCGGGATATCTCCGGGCCATAAAAACCGGCTTTGCCCAAGCCAGGGGCGATATTGTGGTCACCCTGGATGCCGATGGCGAGCATGATCCGCAGGAGATTCCCAACTTAATTCGTCCTGTGGTCAACGGCCAGGCCGATTTGGTCTTGGGGAAACGCCCCCGGATCGCCAGACCTTCAGAAAGGCTGATTAACCGGCTAGCCAGATGTAAAGTTCCGGTATCAGACACAGGGACGGGTTTTAGAGCTATGACCAGGGATCTGGCGCTTAAATTAACCTTCCCAGGAAAATGTATCTGTGGAACCTCGGTCCTGGAAGCTCACGGTTTGCGAGCCAGAATAACGGAAGTGCCCATCTCGGTTAAAACTATCGATAAACCGAGAACAATAGCTTGGGGACATCTTTATCAATTCTTTGCCGTGCTCAGGTTAGTGCTCAAGGGTTGGTGACTGGCTAGCTCTTCGCCGGGGGAAAATTATCAAAAATGCCGGGAAAAAGTTCGGAATCTGGTATGGCCATTTGCACCGAGCAGGCGCTGCAAAAATTACGGCATAAACGGCTTCCTTGCCAATAAACGTCAAAAAAGGAGATTTTCCCATGAAAATAGTAATGCTGGTGGGTTGTGGAGCTTACATGGACAGCGGTTACGGCTGTCCGGGGGAATGGCGCTGCCTCAAGGCGGCCACGGTGGGGGAGGGATCATTTACTGAACCCGTGCAAGTCATGTCCTTTGTGAAGTGTCATTGCCCCGGACGCAGCCTGGTTTCCAACGTGGGCATGGCCATGAAACTTGCTGAGATGAAGCCCGAGGCGATTTATTTAAGTTCCTGTTTGGCCAAGGCCAAGCCGGGGTGCCCTTACAGCACTCCCGAGGAAATTGCGCAACTCATCCAGGGGAAAACCGGCCTCCCGGTGATTTTAGGAACCCACGAATATCATTAAAGGCTTTCAAGCAACCTCTCCGGGATGGGATGGGAGTTTGCAGTTATCCTTTTCCAACCAGCATGTTTGGCCCGGGAATTCGTCTCTGGCGACCTGCCGGGCCTATCATGCCCAGGCTCTGGGAAACGAGTATCTGGAAATCCGGGTTCTCCTGCGGGAGGCGGAGGCCGCGGGCGGGACCGCTCCATAATTGCCACTAGCTAAACTTCTCTAAAATATCAACTATTTGAAGATATGACCTGTATATCGAAAACCTTCCAAATCTTCTTGATGAGCACATAAATAGCAGATATCTTATAAATTGGTAATAGGCTGCGAGTTCAACACTAAGCCAACCTACGTAATTACAGTAGACTTAAAGCACTCTTATTCGTCAACTTGATTTACTTATTGGGCTATCTC
>CAYNMI010000274.1:0-3543 GCA_964398095.1 uncultured Desulfobacca sp. | reverse complement strand
GCGTGGTCGGGTCGATGGGGTCCGTCGGCTCCTCCTGCACCACCTGATTGAGGGCCTCCCAGAAGGAATAATCCGCCGGAGCGATCATGTTGAGCGCCTTGTTGGAGACGTCCACGAATTTAGGCGTTGGTGGCTTGCCGGCTTGAGACAGCGGATAGATCTTGGTGAACTTTTTTACCAGGTCCACACCCGGTTTCGGGTCGCCCTTGACCAGGAAGCTGCGCCAGGCCACCCAGTTGCTGAACGTCGCCGACCGGATAACGTAATAGCCCTTCGGCACCTTATCCTTATAGCCGGGCGGCAGCAGCAGGTACTTGCCGCCTTTGCCCTTGTCCGGGCCGGTGATGCCCACATCACCGGTCCAGTGGTACCACATGTCATCAATCAGACCGAGAACCTTCGGGGGCACCTCCAAGACCAGTGGACCTTTGTGGAGATCGACCCAGAACCAGGTATAGGGCGTGTTATTGTTCGGGGTCAGTTCCAGCGTCCTGGCGTTCATCATGGTTTCAAAGATGGGCACGGTCTCATTGGCGGGTCCCACTTCGAGGGTTCCCTTGCGGTTGGCCCACTGGCTCACCGCCGGCAGGGCCAGCAGGTAGGCCTGCACCGCCCGCTGGAAGTCCAGGTTGTCATAAAGCTTCTCAGCACTGGCTTTGTCCGGAACTCCGTCAAAGAAGTTCAGCGTGCCGAACCGGGTCTCCACCTTGTCCGGGATGGGGATACTCGCCGGAATGGGGGTGGTCATCTTGTATTTGGTTGCCGGGTGCGAACCCGGCACGCCGGTGGACTGCTGGGCCAGGGCCGGCAGCGCGACCAGCAGCACGACCAGGCTTGCCGTCAACCATCCGAAGATCGTTCTCCGCGGTTGCTTCATCTTCTCCTCCCTTTATAAGATGGTGATTTAGGCTCAGGTTCCGCTTTGCCCCCAGGCATTTCTCACTTCATCTTATGGTTATGGCGCCCTATTGATTGGGGTCAGACACCACACAGCAGCTCATGTCGGAGCCCGATAAGACTCGCCGCGACCGCTTTAAAAAGCATAGGTCATGCCCAGGACCGGGCCATGAACCCACATGGCGACATTTAACTGCACCAGGTCCCGGCCGAAGTCGTACCAGGCGCCGTGGGCCCGGTAGCCTGCCCAGGCATAGACATGCTGACTGACTCGATAACCCAGCAGGGCTTCCATATTACAGTCCACATGGTCGTCACCCACGAGGCCGAAGCCGCCGACATCGCCTTTAAGGTTGATAACAAATTTTGGGGTGAGCCACAGGCCCAGGCGAACTCCCAGGAAAGGTTCAACATATTGGTTGTTGTAATCAATGACCAGGGAGCCGTTCTTGACCGATTGATGTTTGCCCACCAAAGAAAATCTCCCGATGTTGATGGGGACGTTGGCAATCTTAATGGCACTCAGATTGATCCGGATGTACTGGTTGATGGTGTTCAACCGGGGGCCGCCCAATAGTTCCACGGACAACGCCGGGAGCGGCTTCTCGGCGCTGAGAGGCCAGGTCCCGACTAAGTAGCGCACCCCCAAATCCAGGTTGCCGATCCGGCTGATGTATTTTACGGAGCCGGAAGGGATCAGGGTGATGTTCCCCGGTCCTACCTGCCCCTGGATGGGCACATTGATGTTGAGACCTCCCAGGTTAATCTGTTTATTGAGGGTAAAATCCACCGGTCCGAAGGTATTTTCATGGGTGGCCCCCATCTGGCTGCCCGAGGCCCCGACGTAGGCAAAATAGCCGTCCAGGTAAACCCCCCAGCGGCCTTTCCAGACCTCGACCCGTCCCATCGTCCCGATGGCTTTGGAAAATAAGGCGGCGGCCACGTCCCACCAGGGAATGGCGATGGTCTTGGTTTTATTCAGGGTGCTGAGGTTGCCATTCATTCCCGTAATCCACATATACGGAGACAGAAAGACTTGCCACTCATCCTGTTTGTAGATAGGCAGGCGGTCATCCTCTTGGGTTTTTTCAGCCGCCTGCGGGGTTATGCCGGCGGCTCCCGGAGAAGTACTTGCCCCCGGTGCGGCATATCCTGAGGGGGCCACGGACATGAGCATTAAAATAGCTATGATGACTGGCCCCAGGCTCTTCAAGGTCCCCCCTTTGCTTTTTGCAGGACCGGTCTCTTCTGATTGACCCGCCCCATGATTAGAGTGAGCACGTTTCCGTAGACCCGGACCGCGCCCGGTGAATGGGCGCGGCCCGAACTCACTTGGCTTACTTAAGCTTCAAAAAAATGCCTTCGCCCTGTATGAACAGCTTGGCCCCGCTTTCCATGGTCTGGAAGCCGGTTTGAATGATCTGGTTCCCTTGGGAGAGCTGATTGAAGAACCCTTTCTGCTGGGCTACCTGATTATTCATATTTACTCCCTGTTTCACCATGGGGATGCCATTGTCCTTGGCCATGTGGAAGCCGTTACCCATCATCTTGAGGCCTTGCTTGGCCACACTGGGCGTCCCTTGGTTATTCTGGTACATCTGCAAACCCTGGGCATACAATTTGGCCCCCTGGTCCATGGTGTCCCGGCCTTGCTTGATGACGTTGTTGCCCGGGCCCATCAAGCCTTCCGCGCCTTGCTGTACGGCCACCAGGTCATTCATCTCCTTGCCCTGAATGACCATTTTCTGGCCTTGATTGAACTGGGTCCAGCCGTTCTGCATCATCTGGGCGGCGTCTTTCAGTTCCTGACCCTTCTGGGCCAGGGCCAGGGAAGCAAGCCCCATGACCAAGAAAGCACAGATAACCATGACCGTCCACACCTTTTTCCCCTGCCGCTTTGTCATACACATCTCCTTTTGAATTAGTTGTTGAAGAATTTCCCTCCATCCGGCGCTTACCCGAGATATTGCCGGACTTCTTGCTCCAATTCCTGGAGGAGTTCGGCGTAGGATTGACACAGGGCCGGGGCGTCCTCGGAGGCGGCCTGCCGCCAGTAATGCCAGGCGGCCAGGCAGTCCCGGTAATCCTCGCACAGGGACTGGAAGGAAGGACTTTGTTGAAAAAGCTCCTGGATCCTGGCCGCGGCCTCCGGAAACTTTTCCAGGACTGTCGCCTGGGCTGCTTCTTGGGGAGCACCCTTCCGGTCTGCCGGGGTCATGCCATTCGCCTTCAATGCATCGAATTTCATTAGGCTCTGGCTAACTTATTCGCTGAATCTTTATAAGTAATGTTACGGTAACATTACGGTGCTTTACACCCCGGGGCGTTTCTGGTAACATGCGCACGTTCTAAGCTGATAATGCTCTCTTCCAGGAGTTGCTCCATGGCGGCCGAAGGCAGCAATCAACCCCCGCGCGGTTCCAGCCCCAATCCCGGTCCCACGGCGGCGGCCATCCGGCAGCAACTGGAAAAAATCCTGACCAGTCCCCAGTTGGTTAACTCTCCAAATCTGCGCAACTTTCTCAGCTTCATCGTGGAAAAAACCCTTACCGGCCAGGCCGCCGACATCAAGGGTTACACCGTGGCCACCGAGGTGCTGGGGAGGAAGGCGGACTTTGACCCGAACCTGGACCCCATCGTCCGGAT
>CAYNMI010000273.1:0-3620 GCA_964398095.1 uncultured Desulfobacca sp. | reverse complement strand
GGAATCAGCACGATCTTGCCGTAGGCCGTGGCTTCCAGGACTTCGTGGTGGGCCCGGGCCGCCTCGGCCAGGGGCAGCTCCTTGCCGATGATGGGCCTCAGGGTGCCGTTGGCCAGCCCCGCCCCCAGGGCCGCGTGGATCCCCGCGGTCTCCTGGTCGCTGGCGTTCCAGATATACATGCCCATGATGCTGGTCTCTTTGGCCACCAGGTCCCGGGGATCAATGGTTACCTCGCCCCGGGTGCCGATGACCACCACCCGGCCGCCGTTGGCCAGAATCTTCAAATCATGCCCCAGGTTCTCTTTGGCCAGCATCTCCAGGATGACGTCCACCCCCCGGTTCTCCGTGAGGGACAGGGCCTGCTGATAGTGGTCGGGGTCGTGGTGGTCCAGGACGTGGTGCGCCCCCTGCACCGTGGCCAGGTCCCGGCCCGCCTCGGTGCCCGCGCTGGCGATGATGGTGAGGCCCCAGGCCGCGGCCAGTTGCACCGCGGCCACGCCCGCGCCGCCGCTGGCCCCGTGCACCAGCACCACTTCCCCCGCCAGGGCCCGGGCCCGCTGGAACAGGGCCCGATAGGCCGCGCTGTAGGGCACCGTGACCCCGGCCCCCTGGGGAAAGGTGACCCCTTCCGGCAGGGGATGGACCTGGGATTCGTGGCACAAGGTCTTTTCGGCGTAGGCCCCGCTCAGGCTGAAGGAGGTATACACCCGGTCGCCCAACTCCACCCGGCGCACCCCGGGACCCAGCGCCTCCACCACCCCGGCGGCGTCGGTCCCGGGGGTGTAGGGCAGGGGCGGCGCCTGGGGATATATCCCGGCCCGGATATAGGTCTCCACCGGGTTGACCCCGGCGGCGTACACCCGCACCAGCACCTGGCCCGGCCCCGGGTCGGGCTCGGGCACGTCTTCCAGCCGCATGACTTCCGGTTCACCGTAGGCGTGGACGCGCATCGCTTTCATGGAGTACCCCCGCTGGTTTTCTCAAGGAAAGGCCCAGCGCCTTCAGCGGTCAGCTTTCAGCTTTCAGCCAAACCAAATCCTCTCAGGCCGGGCGTGGATCATAGGTTTAATCCTCACTGCTCACTGCTCACTCTTCCAAAAGTTAATCCCGCTTCACGGCCACCGCCAGGATGCCCAGCATTTTTTGTTCCAGGCGGCCTTGCAGCGCAAAGCCCGCCTGGGCCAGGGCCCGGTGCAGGTCATGGCTGTCAAAGCGGTCGTGTTCCGGGTGCAGAAAGAGGCGCCGGGCCAGGAAGTTCTGATAGAACTGGGGGTAAAACTCCTCCAGGAAGTAAGTGCCCCCGGGCCGCAGCACCCGGGCGATCTCCCCCAGACCCCGGCGCCAATCAGGCAGGTGGTGCAGCACCCCGAAGCCGAAGACCGCGTCCAGGGTCCCGGAACGGTAGGGGAGCCGCTGCGCGTCCCCCACGTAGAGACCGATCCGGTCCCGGTTCGCCCCCTGGAGATATCTCTCCGCCATGAGGATCATGCGGTGGTCCAGGTCGAAGGCGTGCAGGGTGGCGGGGTGAAACTCCGCCTGGATGAGGCCGGCCCCGGCCCCCCGGCCGCAGCCGATCTCCAGGATGCGGGCCCGGGGCTCGATGCGGGCGACGCCCTTGATCCACCGGATGATGCCGCGCTGGATCAGGACCCGCACCGGGTTGTTGACCACCAGCCGTTCGGCCCAGTTGAGCTTCACGGCTTCACCGCCAGATGGATCACCGCGATGCCGTTGGTGAGGCGGCGGTACCGGACCCGGGTAAAGCCGATGGCGGTGAGGACCGCGGCCAATTCCTCCGGCTGCGAGAACATCCGGATGGATTCGGGCAGATAGGTGTACGCCTGCCAGGAGCCCACCACGATTTTTCCCATCACGGGCATGAGGTAAAAAGAATAGAAGTCGTAGAGGGCCCGGAACCAGGCGGTTTTGGGCTTGGAGAACTCCAGGCACATCAGGGTCCCCCCCGGCTTCAGCACCCGGAACATTTCCCGGAAGCCCGTCTCTGGGTGGGTCAGGTTGCGGATGCCGAAACCCACCATGGCCGCGTCGAAACTGGCGTCCGGGCAGGCCAGGCGCTCCGCGTCCCCCTGGATATAGCCGATACGGGGGGCCAGGGGGGAGTCGGCCACCTTGGGCCGGCCCGCGGCCAGCATGGCCCAGTTGATGTCATAGACCATCACCCGGCCGGCGCCGCCGATGCTCCGGGCGGCCAAGAGGGCCAGGTCCGCGGTGCCGCCGCACACGTCCAGGACCCGGTCTCCCGGCTTGAGGTCCAGCATCCGCACCGCGGCCCGCTTCCACAGGTGGTGGAGGCCGAAGCTCAGGAGGGTGTTCATCAGGTCGTATTTCCGGGCCACGGTGTCGAAGTGCTGGTGCACCAGCCGCTCTTTTTCCGCCGCGCTCACCTTGCGATAGCCGAAATAGGCCGTCGGGCTCTCGGGGGCCGGGGGGCCCTGGGGGTCACCTGCCAGATTCATGGACTGTTTTTCCTCATTAAGCATGGGCGCCTCTTGCAAAAGTCATCTAAAAATAAAGATTTTTCCTCATTGCTTGAAAAATTTTTGGTGGCACAGGCTTAGCCTGCGGCTACATTTTGCAAGAGGCTCATGGGAAAATTTTATTGTATCAAGTCAGGCCGGGGGGCGGCAGGAAAATCTTCACCCCCGAGGGGAAGGGGGAGTTCGAGGGCAAGGGACCTGGGCGGCCCGGAGGCCGCCCGCTGGCGGTCGTTGGGCAAAAAGGTTTACGCGGCCTTGAGGGTCCCTAAAACCCCGCTGAGGTAGTCCACCGCGGCCAGAAAATCCCGGGGGGCATTGGCGGCCAGGGTCTTGAAAACCAGCCGCCGGGGATCAACCCCGGCTTCGGCCAGCATCACCTGGGCCTGCTCCACCCGCCACAGGGCATGTTCGTTGCCCTGCTGGGATTTGCAGTTGTCCGGGTGACAGGCCAGCACCAGCACCCCGTCGGCCCCGGAGGCGAAGGCCTTGAGCAGGTAGTCCATGTCGATCTTGCCGGCGCAGGGCATCTTCAGGGGGGTGAACCCCAGAGGCAGGTTGACCGGCTCCATTTTGAGGGCCGCATGGTAGGCTTCCCAGGCCGAATTTTGGCACATGAAGGCGATGATCCGAGGGGTGAGGCGGGGGTCCAGGGTTCCCAGGGCCGCCTCCACCTGGTCGTCGGTGAAGTTGCGAATCTGGATGGCGTTATTGGGGCACTGGGAGGCGCACACCCCGCATCCCTGGCAGGCCAGTTCATTGATGATGGCCCGGTTGTCCCAGGTGATGGCCCCGTGGGGGCAGACGCGGTGGCAGGTGAGGCACAGGACGCAGCGGCCCCGGTCAACGCCCGCCCGCCCTTTGGGAGCCTGGGCCGTGCCCTGGCCCAGCAGGGTTTGGACTTCCGAGACCGCGGCGTCGGCCTCGGCCAGGGCCTGGTCCAGGTCCATGACCGCCCGCCCCGGTCCGGCCGCGTAAATGCCCCGGCGGTTGGTGATCACCGGGAGTTGGCGCACGTTGTCGGCCTGGAAGAACCCCTGGGGGCCGGGAAAGAGGCGGAGCAACTCGGCCAGGCCGTCGTTGCCGGCCGCGGGCCCGTAGACCTCGTCCAGGACCGCCAGGTCG
>CAYNMI010000272.1:0-3623 GCA_964398095.1 uncultured Desulfobacca sp. | reverse complement strand
GGGTGGAGTCCACGTCCTCCACGTAGCCCCGGCGGCGGGCCACCACCGTGACCCCGGAGTCCCGGGCCACCACGCCTTCCATGCCCGTCCCCACCAGGGGGGAGGTGCTGGTCAACAGGGGCACCGCCTGGCGCTGCATGTTGGAGCCCATCAGGGCCCGGTTGGCGTCATCGTGCTCCAGGAACGGGATCAGCGAGGCCGCCACCGATACTAGCTGGTTGGGGGACACGTCCATGTATTCAATATCTTTAGGATGCGCAATGATGAATTCGCCCCATTTCCGGGCTTCGATCATCTCCGTCAGAAACCGCCCTTTGCTGTCCAGGGAGGCGTTGGCCTGGGCGATGACCTTGTCGCCTTCTTCCAGGGCGCTCAGGTACCGGATATTCTTGGTGACCCGGGTCTCCGCCTTGCCGCGTTTTTCCACCTTTTCCACTACCCGGTACGGGGTTTCGATGAACCCCAACTCGTTGACCCGGGCAAAGGTGGAGAGCGACACGATGAGCCCGATATTGGGACCTTCCGGGGTCTCAATGGGACAGATGCGGCCGTAGTGGGTGGGGTGCACGTCCCGCACCTCGAACCCGGCCCGCTCCCGGGTCAGGCCCCCGGGGCCCAGGGCGCTCAGGCGCCGCTTGTGGGTGATTTCGCTCAAGGGATTGGTCTGATCCATGAACTGGGAGAGCTGGGAGGTCCCGAAAAATTCCTTGATCACCGCCTGGACCGGCTTGGCGTTCACCAGGTCATGGGGCATCAGGGTGTCCAGGTCCTGGATGGCCATGCGCTCCTTGATGGCCCGTTCCATCCGCACCAGTCCCACCCGGAACTGGTTCTCCAGCAATTCGCCCACGGCCCGGACCCGGCGGTTGCCCAGGTGGTCGATGTCGTCTACGGGTCCTTCCCGGTCTTTCTGGGTGATGAGTTCCCGCACCGCCAGGAGGATGTCCTCTTTTTCCAGGGTGGTCTTGGTCAACGGCAAGCGGTCTTCCGGGGCGGGCCTGAGTTTTAAATCCAACTTCAGCCGGCCCACCGGCGACAGATCATAATATTCCGGATTGAAAAAGAGATTCTGGAAAAAACTGGTGGCCACTTCATCGTTGGGCCGATTGCTGGGACGCAGGCGCCGGTAAATCTCCAGCACGGCTTCCTTCACCGTGCCGGTCTTGTCCGCCACCAGGGTATTCCTGAGACACGGGCTGACGTTGACGCCGTCGATGAACAGCAGGTCGAGTTCCTGGATGCCCCGGGCCTGCAACACGTCAACCTTATCCTGGGTAAGCATCTCGTTGCACGCCGCCAGGACTTCGCCGCTCTCCGGGTCCAGGATGTCATGGGCCACCACCCGGCCCACCAGGTCGGTGGCGCTTCCCTGGATGGACTCCACCCCGGCCCGCTTCATCTTGGCAATCAGCACCGGGGTCAGGCGTTTGCCCTTCTTGATCAGGACATCGCCCTTCTTGGGATCGGGGATGTCGGTGCTCGTGGTCTTATCCACCAGCAGCTCCGGAATAAAAGCCTGCTGGATGGTATCCCCTTCCAGATTTATCCGCTGGGTCTTATAGAAGAAATTGAGCAGTTCTTCCGTGGAATAGCCCAGGGCTTTCAGGAGGATGGTGGCGGGAAACTTGCGCCGCCGGTCGATGCGCACGTAGAGGATGTCCTTGGGGTCGAACTCGAAATCGATCCAGGAGCCCCGGAGCGGAATCAACCGGGCCGAGTAGATAATTTTGCCGCTGGAGTGGATCTTGGCCCGGTCATGGTCGATGAACAGACCGGGGGAGCGGTGCAACTGGCTCACCACCACCCGCTCGGTGCCATTGATGATGAAGGTGCCGTGCTCGGTCATCAACGGCAGGGTGCCGAAATAGATCTCCTGCTCCTTGATGTCCCGGATGGTCTGGACCTTGGCGTCCACGCCCGGATCGTGGACCACCAGGCGCACCCGTATCTTCATGGGCACTTCAAAGGTCATGCCCCGCTGCTGGCATTCGTCCACGTCGTACTTGGGATCTCCCAAGCCGTACTCGACGAATTCCAGGGAGCAGGCGCCGCTGAAATCCCGGATGGGAAAGACGCTTTTAAACACACCCTGGAGGCCGTAATCCGAGCGCGCCCCCGGTTCCAAGTCTTTTTGCAAGAAACGGTGGTAGGACTCTTTCTGCATCTCAATGAGATTAGAAATGTCCACCACCCGTTCGATCTTGCCGAAATTTTTGCGATACACCCGTAAAGGGGATAGTGCTTTGGCCATGGATACTCCTTGAAGGATGGCCGAAGCTCAGGAACTACCTAATCCCGTAGGGCGGGCGTCCTGCCCGCCAATGGGGTGGGCGTCCTCGCCCGCCGCCACTACTTGATTTCGATGGTAGCTCCCTGGGCTTCTAACTTCTTCTTGACTTCCTCGGCTTCCGCCTTGGAAATGGCTTCTTTCAGGGTGGTGGGCACGTTCTCCACCGCTTCTTTGGCTTCTTTCAGCCCCAAGTTGGTGACGGCCCGCACTTCCTTGATCACCTGGATCTTGTTGGGACCGCAGACCGTCAGGACCACGTCGAACTCAGTTTTCTCTTCCGCCGCGGGAGCCGCCTCCGCCGCCGGGCCGGCCGCCGCGGCCACCGCTATCGGAGCTGCGGCCGACACCCCAAACTTTTCTTCCAGCTCCTTGATGAGCGTGGAAAGTTCCAACACCGTCATGTTGGCCAGGTAGTCGACTACCTCAGCACGGGAAATGGCCATCTTTAAGTTCCTCCTTATCCTCGAGTAAATCTTTCTTAATTTACGGTTTTCTTTGCGTCTTTGCGTCTTTGCGTGAAAAATCTTCTCTTCAGTGCCCTGGCGCCTTTGCGTCTTTGCGTGAGAAATTTTCTCTTTAGGGTCTGGCGTGAGAAATTCTTTTAGGACTCGCCCTCGGCTGGGGGCTCCGGCGCCGCGGTTGCCGCCGCCGCCTCGGGCTCGGAGGCCGCGGCTTCTGCCGGGGCCGCGGTTCCAGCCTCGGAAGCCGCAGTTTCCACCGGCGCCGCCGCCGCTTCAGCCGCCGCCGGCTCGGACTCGGCCTTCTTATCCTTTAAGGCCACCAGCACGTTGAGCAGGTTGCGGATCACCGCGGCCAGGACCGACACCAAGGCCGTGGGCACCCCCTGGAGCACTCCCAGGAATTGGGCCAGCAGCACCTCCCGGGCCGGCAGCTTGGCCAGGGCCTCCAGGTCCTTGGGGGTCAAGGCCTGGCCCCCCAGGCACCCCGCTTTGATCTCCAGTTGCGGCTTCTCCTGGGCGAACTTGATGAGCACCTTGGTCACCGCCACCGGGTCCGCGTACCCCAGGGTCAGGGCGTTGGGGCCGGTGAAGTGCGGCATCAGGGGATTGATGGGCGAATCATCGGCCGCGGCCCGCCGGAGCAGGGTGTTCTTCACCACCGTCAACTCCCCGGCTGTCTCCTGAATCTGCCGCCGCAGCCGGGTCATATCCTCTACCTTCAGTCCTTTGAAATCCGTCAGGATGCCGATTTGGGACTTCGCCACCTTCGCCTGGATTTCCTGGACGATTTCGGCTTTCTCTAGCTTACGCACCTCTCTCTCCTTTACAGCAGGCGCACCAGGTTCTTGACGTCGCTGGTGTCCACGGGAATT
>CAYNMI010000271.1:0-3640 GCA_964398095.1 uncultured Desulfobacca sp. | reverse complement strand
CGCCGTAGGTGTCCACGATGATCTTGCGGCCGGTGATGCCGCAGTCGCCCAGGGGGCCGCCCACCACAAAGCGCCCGGTGGTGTTCACCAGGAACTTGGTGTCCACCAGCAGGTTGGCCGGGATGGTCTTCTTGATCACTTCCTCGATGATGGCCTCTTTCAGGACCTCATATTTGACGTCAGGGTCATGCTGGGCCGCAATCACCACCGTGTGCACGCTTTTGGGGGCGCCGTTATCATAGCGCACCGTCACCTGGGTCTTGCCGTCGGGCCGCAGCCACGGCAAGAGGCCGGTTTTTCGCACTTTGGCCAGGCCCTCCGCCAGCCGATGCGCGTACCAAATGGGCATGGGCATCAGGTTTTCCGTGGAGGTGGAGGCATAGCCGAACATCAAGCCCTGATCCCCGGCCCCCTGCTCCGGGGTCAGGCCCCGGCCTTCCACGCCCTGGGCGATGTCCGGCGACTGCCGGTCCAGGGAGGTGAGCACCGCGCAGGTTTCCCAATCAAAGCCCACCGAGGAATCGTTATAGCCGATCTCTTTGATGGTTTCACGGACGATCACCGGAAAATCCACCCGGGCATTGGTGGTGATCTCGCCGGCAATCATGGCCAGACCGGTGGTCACCAGGGTTTCGCAGGCCACCCGGGAAAACTTGTCCTGGGCAATGATGGCGTCTAAAATCGCGTCGGAGATCTGGTCCGCTACTTTATCGGGATGTCCCTCGGTTACGGATTCCGAGGTGAAAAGAAATTCGGATTTGGCCATCCTTAGGGGACTCCTTTATCAAGAATAATCTAAGCGCGGGAAAGCTCCCGCGCCTATCCTGCAAAATTTAACTTGACATTGAGAAAAAAGCGAGAGGTTTTTCCGCGGAGGTGGTATTTTTGAGGCGATTGTGGCGGTCCACCAGGATCACCTTGGGGTGGTGGTGAGACAGCTCCAGGCCCTCATAGGTGGCATAGGTGGTGATGATGATCAAATCCCCGGCTGCGCCTTTGCGCGCCGCGGCCCCGTTCAAACAGATCACCCCGGATTCTTCGGCGCCTTCAATGGCGTAGGTTTCAAAGCGCTCGCCGTTGGAGATGTTGTAGACGTGGACCATCTCATAGGGCAGGATGTCCGCGGCCCGCATCAGTTCCGCCGCAATGGTGATAGACCCCTCATAATGCAGTTCGGCTTGAGTAATGGTGGCCCGGTGGATTTTGGATTTCATCATTACACGCAACATAACCGCGTCTCCGTCAGCAAAGTATTATCAATGAGGCGAGTATTCTTGATCCACACCGCCAGCACCAGCCGGGCCTGGCCCCGGACCGCCTCCACTTCCTGGAGGGTTTCCGGGTGCACCAGGGCCACGTAGTCGATGCGGGTGTGGGGCGTATTCTCGATAATCCCCCGGACCCCGGCCACGATCCGGTCCCGGTTGTTCTCCCCGGCGGCCACCAGTTCCCGGGCCGCCTGGATGCCGCGGTAGAGGCAAAGCGCCGCGGCCCGGGCCTCCGGGTTCAAGTAAGTGTTCCGGGAACTCATGGCCAGCCCGTCGGGCTCCCGGACAATGGGCCGGCCGATGACCGTCACCGGCACGTCCAGGTCGGCCGCCAGCCGCTGGATGATCACCAACTGCTGGTAGTCCTTTTCCCCGAACACCGCCACCTGGGGCTGCACCTGGTTGAACAGCTTCAGCACCACGGTGGCCACCCCCCGGAAATGCCCCGGCCGCGAGGCGCCGCAGAGGCCCCGGCCCAGAGACTCCACGTCCACGTAGGTCTCATACCCCGGGGGATACATGACCCCGGCCCCGGGGGTGTAGAGGCAATCAACCCCCACCTCCCGGGCCATCCGGGCGTCCCGGTCCAGGTCCCGGGGGTAGCGCGCCAGGTCTTCCTGGGGACCGAACTGGGTGGGATTGACAAACAGGCTCACCACCAGGCGGTCGCCCACCGCGCGCCCGTATTCCATCAGGCTCAGGTGCCCCTGATGGAAAAAGCCCATGGTGGGCACCAGGACGACTGTGAGACCCTGGTCCCGCCACTGGCCGGCCAGGGCCCGCATGTCTTGTGGGTCGCGGCTGATCTCCATAAAAAAACCCCAGACCTGATCCTCTGGGGGGTTGCCACCCTCCGAGTCTCAGTCCGCACACGCCGGATCCAAGCTCTGGGTTAAACTTCACTAATTTTTAACATGCCTCCAAGGGCATTGTCAATCTTTTGTTAGATTTTAACCGGTCCGGAACCCGGCCCGGCAAAATATTTTCCGTGGGGAGGAACATGGGCGCAAGAGGGGCGGATTCTCCTCCTGACGTGCGTTCTACGCACCATTCCGCCTATAACAGCCCGCCTTGCTTATCTTCCGGGGTGCGGCCTTTATTCTGGCGGGCCGCTTTCTTGAAGGTCCCGGCCGGCGCGAAGCGGGGATACTGCAATTCCTTCCCGGCAAACAGTTCGGCGATGGTAAGAATTTGCAGCCGGGGATAGCGGTGCCCGGGAAAATGCACCGGCTCGTAAAACCCCGCGGCCGCGGCCTCCTCCCGCATGGGTTTGGTGGGCGGTTTCAAGGTCAGAAACACCCCGATGGCCGCCTGTTCCCGCTCCAGCACCCCTTTCAGGTCCCGGATGTCCCCGGCCTTGACCGCGCCGCTCTTCACCTGGATCAGCACTCTCTTATATTTGCCGGAGTTGTCGTCGTCGAAATGGATCACCCCGTCTATCCCCGAGTCCGCGCCCTTCTTCTTATCCTGGGCGGGCCGGGCCGCCACCCGGCCCAAGGCCCACCACTCGAACTGGTGGCGGTTCGTCAGGGCCAGGGCCTCGGCGCTGAGCACGTCCGCGGGCTCGCCGATGACTTCATAGGGGGCTAGGTCGTCCCCGAAGCTGTCCTTCAGGCGCTCCTTGATGAGGGTGATGGCCAGGTGGGTGATATCAATGCCGATCCAGCGGCGCTTCAAGCGCTCCGCCACGTTCAGGGCGGTGCCGCAGCCGCAGAATGGGTCCAACACCAGGTCGCCGTCGTTGCTGCTGGCCCGGATAATTCTTTCTAAAAGGGCCTCGGGCTTCTGGGTGGGGTAGCCCAGGCGTTCACTCCCGGCCGCAAATTCAATATCTGACCAAAAATCTCCTATTGGAACTCCCTTCTGCTCATCAAGATATCGTTTATAACGCGGTATACCTTCCCCATTTTTGGGAACTATTATTCGACCTCTTTCTAACTCTTCCATCATTCGTTCTTTTGTCCATCTCCAAACTTTTGTAACTCCCAAAAATTCATAAGTTAGATTTGGCCTATCAGGATTGGGATTCAATAAACTAGTTAATTGATATAATCGTCCATTTTCATCTTTAAGCGTATATTGTTGAGATACTTTATCAGCGTCATGGATTGAATATTGGGGAATCCATTTAACCTGATCAAATTCTTTACAAAAAACCAATATAACATCATGATTCCGTGCAAATCTCTTATATGCATGTCCTTTTGGATGGGCACGGTTCCATACAATCTCATTAATAAAATTTTTCGCCCCGAAAATCGCATCCATTATCATCTTCAAATAATGACTCGCGGTAGGATCGCAGTGCAGATAAATGCTCCCGGTGGGCTTCAGGACCCGGTGCAGTTCCACCAGGCGCACCGCCATCATGG
>CAYNMI010000270.1:0-3655 GCA_964398095.1 uncultured Desulfobacca sp. | reverse complement strand
CGGGTCGCCCCCAGGCCCGGAGCAAGCCGATTTAAATCTGCGGTGTAGGCACGTCCTTCCAGGCGGTGCCCGGACCCACGGTTTTGGCGTTGATAATCTTGCCGGTGCTGGTATCCAGGTCGATGAACCCCACCGGGGTGTGGGTGGCCCCGGCAGCCAGGAGGTGGACCCCGGAGCCGGGTTGTCCCGGCGGGGGCGTGACTTGTATCAGGATAATCCGCTTGATGGTGCAGGTAGCGCAATTGAGGTTGGCCTGGTTGATCCCCACCGGGCAGTGGTGCCGCCGGGCCACCTTGGGGTCCACCCCGTGCATGGCCGCCATCATGGCGGAGGGCGGCCTTCTCAGGTGAGAAAAGGGATGCAAGACCCAGTCGGTGATCAGGGCCACGGTGTGGTGCTGTTTAAAGAGATGAGAATGGCCGCCGGTATCGGCGATCATGCCCTGCATGATGTAGTCGGGCGGCATGAAATAGCCCAGGTAGTCCTTATGCGCTTTCAGGAAAGGGATTTGACCGGCGGCCTCGCCCGCCAGAATTTGGGGCAGGGCCCGGCTCTCCAGGCCGGCATCCTCCGGGAGAATAGAGACCAGGGTGAGGTTGCCCCGGGACGCCATGGGCAGCGAATAGAGGGTGATCTCCCGGAGCAGGAAGCCGCTGCCCATGACCAGGGCGACGGTGAGGACCGGGATGGCCAGGTATTTTACCGTGGTGGTGGGAAAGAGCCGGTCTCCCAGGGCGGCGAAGGGGGCCTCCCAGGCCCGGGGCAGGAACATGCCGGTCTGCGCCTGGTAGTCCCGGTAGGAGTCACCATACAGGCTCAGCATGCGGCGCTCCTCGTCTTTGGCCAGGAAGTAGTAGAGGACGAACATGAGGGAGAGGGTGGCCAGGACGATGAACCGGGGCCAGAGGATGGCCATGCCCGTGCCCCAGAGGCCCAGGGCCAGATACTGGGGATGGCGGATATAGCGGTAGAGCCCCTGAGCGGCGATGCCCCACTTGAAGATTTTGCCCAGGTAGACCTGGAGGGCGCAGACCACGAAGGTGACCAGGCCCAGGACGAACAGGACTGAACCGGCCACCCGGACGCTTTGCAAAAACAGGGTGGGGGGCAGAATCATGTGAGGCAGGAAGAACAGGGTGGCCCAGCGGGTATAGGTGTGGGCGTCCAGGAAGTTGAAGAAAGGGCTGAATACCGAATAAAAGAAAAAGGCGAAGGGGCTGATCATGATCATGACTTCAAAGGCCATGACAAAGAAGACGAGGATACCGCCGGCCGCGGCGATCCTCTTGGCCAGGGAGCTTTCACCGGACATGGCACCCCTCCTGGTGCAATCGGATTTTAGGAAAGATTAGGGCTTCTGTTATGAATAACACCGGAAGCGGGGAAATACGGCGAGGGGAGGTGAAGGGCTTACGAGAATTTTTGACCGGTTCCCTGGCGGGGCAGGGCGGGCGTCCCGCCGCCATTAATGCCGGCGCTGGCGGTCGGGGCGACCGCCTTACCTCAGCATCACGGCCCCGGCCAGGACCAGGATCTCCAGGATTTCGTTGGCGGCGCCCAGGACGTCGCCGGTGATGCCGCCCAGGCGCTTCCGGAAGTAATGGCTCCCCAGCCAGACCAGGGCGGCGGCGGCGCCAAAGAGCACCAGGCCCGAACCCCCCAGAAAGAGCAGGGATAGGAAGCCGGCGCTGAGGCTGGCCCCGTCCAGGACCTCGGAACTCACCCCCAGGGTCATGGCCTGGCCCAGACCGCCTTCGGCCCGGGCGTAAGGCGAGAGGTAGGCCAGGAGCACCATGCCCCAGCGGCTGATTACCGGGTAGAGCAGCAGGGCTGCCGCCCCGCGGGTTTGGGTGGCTAAAGAGAGGAACAGGGAAAATTTCAGGAGGAGGGCCAGGATGAGGCTGATGACCCCGAAGGCCCCCACCCGGGAGTCTTTCATGATGCGGAGGGCCGCCGCGGGGTCGCAACCTCCGCCCAGGCCGTCGGCGGTGTCGGCTAGGCCGTCCAGGTGAAGGCCGCCGGTGATCACCACCGTGAAGGCCAGGAGTAGGGCCGCGGCGGCCGGGGCCGGCAGAAGCTGGTGCAGGCAGCCCCAGGCCCCCCAGAACCCCAGGCCGAGGATGGCCCCGACCCAGGGAAACCAGAACATGGCGCGGGCCAGGGCCGCTTCATCGGCCGGGCCGCGCCAGGGCCAGGGCAGCTTGGTGAGGAAGGTCAGGGCCAGGGGGAAGGTGGAGTTCATGCTTCCTTATCGGTCACCCCGGCCTCGCCGAAGGTGGCCATTTCCCGGTAGATCCTGACCCCGGCTTCCAACAGGGTGAGCCCCAGGGCGGCGCCGGTGCCTTCCCCGAGACGCATCTGCAGGTTCAAGAGGGGTTTGAGGCCCAAGGAATCCAGCATGAGCTGATGGCCCGGCTCCACGGAGCGGTGGGCGGCAATGAGGTAATCGGCCACGGCCGGGGCCAGGGCCACAGCCACCAGCGCCCCGGCGGTGGCGATAAAGCCGTCCAGCATCAAGGGCCGCCGGGCGGCGGCGGTTCCCAGGATGAGGCCGGCGATGCCGGCAATCTCCAGGCCGCCCACTGCCGCCAGGGCCCCCACGGGGTCTTCGGGGCTCGGCTGGTGCAGGGCCAGGGCCCGGTTAATCACCGCCACCTTGTGGCGCCAGACCTCGTCCTCGATGCCGGTGCCCCGGCCGGTGACCGCGGCGACTGGCCGCTCGGTAAAGACCGAGGCCAGGGCGGCGGCGGCAGTGGTGTTGCCGATGCCCATATCCCCGGCGGCCAGGGCGTCCACCCCCATGGCGGTGGCCTGCTCCGCCATCTCCACCCCCACCAGGAGGGCCTTCAGGGCCTCGTCCCGCGTAAGGGCCGGTTCCTGAGCCATATTGCGGGAGCCGTGGGCTACCTTCCGGTCAATGAGTTCCGGGATGGGCTCGAAATCGTGGTTGACGCCGATATCCACCACCACCACCCGGGCCCCGGCATGCCGGGCCAGGGCATTGATCCCCGCACCCCCCCGGAGAAAGTTAAGGACCATCTGGTAAGTGACTTCCTGGGGATAGGCGCTCACCCCTTCGGCCACCACCCCATGGTCCGCGGCGAAGACCACCACCAACTTCTTGTCCAGGGGGGGGATCAACTCTCGGCGGATGCCAACGTAGAGGGTAGCCAGCTCTTCCAGGCGGCCCAGACTGCCCCGGGGTTTGGTGAGGGAGTCCAGGCGCTCCCGGGCCTGGTCCAGCCAGGCGGGATCCAGGGGTTCAATCTGAGAGATTATTTGGGATAATTCCGTCATCATGGCAATAAGACCTCAGTGAATAAAAATGAACGAAAGTGAATAAAATAGCAATAAGAAATCAGCTTTCCATAACCACAAAGTTTTGGCCAAATCGGCCCACCCTGAGAGTGGCGCCATCCGGCAGGTCTTGAGGCCAGTATAGCCGGGCGCGGCGGTTCTCCAAGGCCAGGGACGTTGGGACGATATTGCCAGGGAGGGCTAAAAAACCTGCACCCCGCCGCCCTCTATGGGGCAAGCGGGCTCACGGCCCTCCCGGATCCAAAGCGCTCATCTTGAGGAGCAGAGGCACGCCCGCCACCACCAGGACCACCAGGTCCGCCACCTGGGCCAGGCGCTGGTGCAGCCAGCCGGCCTG
>CAYNMI010000269.1:0-3660 GCA_964398095.1 uncultured Desulfobacca sp. | reverse complement strand
CCCCGGGAAGAAAAAGTGCTGCGCAAGCGCTTCGGCATCGGCGAAAAAACCGATCACACCCTAGAAGAGGTGGGCCGCGACTTCGAGGTCACCCGGGAGCGCATCCGTCAGATCGAAGCCAAGGCCCTGCGGAAGCTCCGGCATCCTTCCCGGAGCACCCGGTTGAAAAGCTTTATCGAGACGTGAATTTGACCCCGGCAGAAGTCTTTCTATTGAACAATTGGGGAGGAGAGGTATAATATCCAAATGGGGGCGGATGCAGGCAAATATGACAGACCCTGAATGGCTGCCCCCCGGTGATTACCATGTGCGGGCCCATAGCTCAGCGGTCAGAGCAACCGGCTCATAACCGGACGGTCCCTGGTTCAAATCCGGGTGGGCCCACCAGGCATCCGGGAGTAACGGGTATTTTGCGAGAACGATATAGAGCCTCGAATCCACAGGGGTTTAACCCCGGGGGTGCTCTCTGCGCACCCCTTTTTTATGTTCTATGAGCGCAATATTGCAAGACATACTCAACCTGCTGGAAAGCCGCTATCCATCGGCGTGGGCCGTAAGCGGGGACCGGGTGGGGCTCGAAGTAGGACATCCCGGACAGCAGATTGAGGCCGTCCTGGTGGCCCTGGAGGCCAGCCCGGCCGTGGTCGCCGAGGCCAGCCACAGAGGCGCCCAACTCCTCTTAACCCACCACCCCCTGCTGTACCAACCCTTTAAAGACGTGCGGGAAGATCGTCCCAGCGGCCGACTGTTGGCGGCCCTGGTCCGGTCCGGGCTGGCGCTGGTGTCCTGCCACACCAACCTGGATATCGCCCCCGGGGGGCTCAACGACTATCTGGCCCAGCAACTGGAGCTGACCAAAGTAGAGGTTCTGACTCCCACCACCCGGGACCCCTGGTACAAGCTGGTGGTGTTCGTCCCCGCGGGGTACGAGGACCGGGTGCGCCAGGCCCTGGGGGATGCCGGCCTGGGGGTCATCGGCCGATATTCCCATTGTTCTTTTGCCTCCCCGGGTCAGGGCGCGTATCGTCCTCTCCCGGGGGCTCAGCCCTTCCGGGGCGAGCCGGGGCAGCTTTCCCAGGTCGCAGAGTCCCGCCTGGAAATCCTGGCTCCCGAGTCCCTGCTGCCTGCGGCCCAGGCTTGTCTGAAGGAGACCCACCCCTATGAGGAAGTGGCCTATGATCTCTATCCCTTGCGACACCCCGGGACCCCCCTGGGTTTAGGCCGCATCGGCGAATGGCCTGAACCGCGGCCGTTTTCCCGGGTAATCGCCGCGGTGAAGGCGGTTTTCGGGGTGGAAACCGTGCAGGTCTGGGGAGAGCCGCCCCAGGAGGTGCAGCGCCTGGCGTTGTGCAGCGGCAGCGGCGGCGACCTCCTGGCCGACGCCCTGAGCCGGGGGGCCCATATCTATCTAACCGGCGAAGTGCGCCATCACCAGGTCCCGCCCGGACTACCGGCAGGCTTCGCCGTGGTCGCGGTGGGCCATTTTGCCAGCGAAGTGGTGTTTATGGAACCCTGGGCCCGACAACTCCGGGAGCTGTTCCAGGAGGCGAAACTGCGGCTCGAAGTCATGGCGGCAGCCTGCCAACCACCGCCATGTTACTACGGCTGAGGTGATCCTATGGTTGATAACCGCGACTGTACCCACGATTCCCGGCGGCAACACCCACCGCGCCCGACCCGCCAGGGGAAGAATGCCAAGTAGCTTCACGAAATTCGGAGGTTGAACCTTGCTAACGGAGTTAAGTAAACTCATCGATGTCCAGGAACTCGACAAGGTGATCCGGGGGGTCACCCAGGATCTCGAAAGACTCCCTGAGGAGCTGCATACCCTTGAGGCTGCCCTGGAAGAGCTGAAAGCCGCTCATGCCGCCCAGCTCCAGGAATTGGAACACCTCAAGACCCAGCGCCGGGACACGGAAATGGAAATGGCGGAAATGGAGGAGGGTATCAAGAGCAGCCGTCAGCGCCTCATGGAGATCAAGAGCAATATCGAATACAAGGCCATGCTCAAAGAGATCGCCTTTAAGGAGGACCAGCGGGACCAGCGGGAGACCCGGGCCCTGGAATTCCTGGATCTCATGGAAACCCAGAACCGCCTCATCGCCGACCAAACCCTGCAGATAGAAGAGCAGGACGGGGTCCTGACCCAGCATTCGCAGAAAGTGGCGGCCCAGATGGCGGAATTACAGCAAGAACTGGCCAAACTGGAGGAACAACGCAAAAAGCTGCGCAAGGCCGTGCCCGCCACCCTCTTGAAACGTTATGAATTCATCCGGCAGCGCCGCAACGGCACCGCCATCGCCCCGGTGCACGAAGGCGTCTGCCTGGGCTGCCACATGAATATTCTCCCCCAACAGTTCATTGACCTGCAAAAAGGCCTGGAGATCTTGCAGTGCCCGCACTGTCAACGCATTCTCTACTGGGCCGATGAAATGGGGGAAGAAGAAGCCACGGAACAGCAGGCCTCCTGAGGCGGCCGCGAGGACCGGTTGAGCACGCGGGCGGCCATTTTTACGGCGCTGGCTCAGGGCTTGGACCTTCCTGGGGTCATGGCGCGCTTTGGCCTGACGCCCGAGGCCTTGCGGGAGTTGTTCCGAGAAACCGCCGCCCTGTATGGGGACCCGCCAGAGGACCACAAAGAGGTTCAGTCGGAGGGATTCTGGCGCCTGCACTGTGACGGGGCCTCCCGGGGCAATCCCGGGCCCGCCGGGGCCGGGATGGTGCTGTTTGACCCCCAGGGCCGGCTGCAAGTCCAGAAAGGCCGCTACCTGGGAACCACCACCAACAACGTGGCGGAATATCAGGCCCTGCTCCTTGGCCTGGAAGAGGCGCACCGCCTGGGGGTGCAGCAACTCCAGGTCTTTGCCGATTCCGAACTCATGGTGAAGCAAATCACCGGCCATTACCGGGTCAAAAGCCCCCACCTCCTCCCCCTGTGGCGCGCCGCCCTCCAAGCCCTGAAAAATTTTGAGTCCTTCGCCATCGCCCACGTGCCCCGGGAGGAAAATCATTTGGCCGACCAGGCGGCTAACCGGGCCATTGACCAAAAAGCCCGGGCAAGGTAAAATGCTGTTAAGGGTTGGTTTTTCTTCGTAACCCGAAGTTTTTCAACCCCACAGGGCCGCGCAGCAGGCCAGATGATCGCCGGCCGCCCTTGAGGCCGCCGGAGGAAAGTCCGAGCTCCACAGGGCAGGGTGCTGGGTAATCCCCAGCGGGGGCAACCCCAGGGAAAGTGCCTCAGAGACCAGACCGCCGTGGTACGTCCACGGTAAGGGTGAAAAGGTGAGGTAAGAGCTCACCAGCGGCGGTGGCGACACCGCCGGCTTGGAAAACCCCACCTGGAGCAAGACCAAATAGGGGAGCGTTTGAGGGTGGCCCGCCCGAAGCTCCCGGGTAGGTCGCTGGAGACCCCGGGCAACCGGGGTCCTAGAGGAATGATCATCACCGGGGTGACCCGGGACAGAACTCGGCTTATGGTCTGCTGCGCGCCTCCTTTGGGGCCACCGGCTCAACGTGCCGGTGGATTTTTTATCCAGGGATGATGGTGCGCCGTGCGCCCCATGTGGTTTTATACCAATTTCAGATTCAGATGCAACAAACTCTCTGGCTAACATAATGAATTCCCTAAATTATTTTACGGAAAACTGAAAACTGAAAACT
>CAYNMI010000268.1:0-3671 GCA_964398095.1 uncultured Desulfobacca sp. | reverse complement strand
GGGGCGAGGTTTCCCGGGGATAGCCCAGGATAAAGGTGGGCTGCTGCAGGCGGGCTTCCACCTTGAGGTCGAAAAGTTTCGTCAGGGCCCGGCCGTAGCCCTCGCCGGGGCGCAGGGTGACGCCCTCCTCCAACGCCAGCTTGACCAGGGCCTGCCGGTCCCGCACCACCTCCGGGGGGATGCCGCCGATCTCGGTCAGGGACTCCCTCAGGTCCAGGCGGCGCCAGGGCGGGGTCAGGTCGATCTCGACGCCCTGGTAGATGAGCCGGGGGCTCCCCAGGACCTCCCGGGCCACGTGGGAGATGAGCTCCTCGGTCAGGCGCATGAGGTCCTCATAAGTGGCGTAGGCCTGGTAGAACTCCAGCATGGTGAATTCGGGATTGTGCTGGATGGAGAGGCCCTCGTTCCTAAAATTCCGGTTGATCTCGAAGACCCGGTCGAAGCCGCCGATCACCAGGCGCTTCAGGTAGAGTTCCGGGGCGATCCTGAGGTACAGGGTCATGTCCAAGGCCTGGTGGCGGGTGACGAAGGGCCGGGCGGTGGCCCCCCCGGGAATGGGCTGCATCATGGGAGTTTCCACTTCCAGGAAGCCCCGGGCCTCGAAAAATTGCCGCATCACATTGATGATGGCGGCCCGCCTTATAAAAACCTCACGCACCTGGGGGTTGACCATCAGGTCCAGGTAGCGCTGGCGGTAGCGGGTCTCCACGTCGGTGAGGCCGTGGTACTTTTCCGGCAGGGGCAGGAGCGACTTGGTCAGGAGGACAAAGTCACTCGCCGCCAGGGTGAGTTCCCCGGTTCTGGTGCGAAACAGCGTGCCGGTAAAGCCGACGATGTCTCCCAGGTCCAGGCGCTTAAAAAGTTGGAAGGCCTCCGGGCCCAGCACCTGGCGCTGGACGTAGGCCTGGAGGCGGCTGGTGCCGTCCTGGAAGTGGCAGAAGGTGGCCTTGCCGAACTCCCGGAGGAGCATGAGGCGGCCGGCCAGGCGGAAGGTCCGGTTCAGGGCCTCCAACTCGGGACCGGCCAGGGCCCCGAATTCCTCCAGAATCTGCGCGCTGGAATGGGTGGGGACGAAGCCGTTGCCAAAGGGGTCGATGCCCTGGGCCCGCAGCTCCGCCAGCTTTTGCAGGCGCTGGCTGCGGATGTTATCGGATTGTGCCATGCTTTCTCAGCCTGATGGGGAATGCCGGTGGAATTTTGGTAATTGCCCCTAAACTTACATTTTTTAGATTATTCCCGGCCCTTAGTCAAGAGCTAATCCCGGCTTGGCCGGCTCCGGGCCGCGCGGTGCATTAGTACTTGGTTGCGTAAATGAGCGCTATTTTTCGGGGTTTTAAATTCCCCCCTTTTTTAAAGGGGGGTCAGGGGGGATTATATAACCCCTTGAAAATCCCCCTAAATCCCCCTTTAGAAAAGGGGGACTTATCTACCTCGACTCAATTAACGCTCTTATTAAAATCTATCGCTGATTTTAGCAGTGAAGTACTAGGCTGCGGCGACGCCGTTGACGCCGCCGTTGATCAGGCGGACCACGGCCATGTCCGGGAAGTAGTCGATGATATTCAGGCAGCCGTAGTTCTGGTCCAGGCGGAAGAGGTGGTCCAGGGACAGGCCCAGGGCCTCGCTGAGGATGACCCGGTTGACCCCGGCGTGGGCCACGATGATGAAGGCCCGCTCATGGTGCTGCTGGAGCAGGGCGTCGAGTTTGGGCAGGGCCCGGGCCCGGACGTCCAGGAGGCTTTCCCCCCCGGGAATGCGAAAATTGGGCAGGTCCCGGAAGCGGGCCTGAAGCTGGGCGGGGTAGCGTTCGGCGATCTCGGCGAAGCTCAGGCCTTCCCATTCCCCGAAATGGACCTCCCGGAACTCTGGCACGACCTGGGGTTCCAGGTCCCGGCCCCGGTTGATGATCTCGGCGCCGGTCAAGGCCCGGGTGAGGTCCGAGGCATAGATGCCCGTCAGGGGCGCATTCTTAAGTTGGGCCGCCAGGTCCTCGAACTGCCGCACGCCGGTGGGACTCAGGCCGATGTCGTTGTTGCCGTGATACCGGTCGGTGTGGCCGTCGGCCACCTGGCCGTGGCGCACCAGGTAGAGGCGGGTGGGGGTTAAAGAACCCTTGAGGCGTTGGGCTTGGAGACGCATCATAATATTTGCCGATTATTTGGATGGGGCCGTTGCATTGGGGTCGAATACCGGAAGTTCCCGCAGATTATCACGGATAAAAGCCGCATACTTCGCATTGTCGCCTCGATGGAATGACTCAATCGAGGCCTGTCTCAGGTCGCCTTGGCTGACATTCGTCCAGTCGATGAAGTAGCCGTTTTGATGAGCCAGGTGATTGATGAATTCCCGTTGGGTTCTGCCGTTGCCCTCCCGGAAAGGATGCAGGGCGTTGATCTCCCCGAGATAATAAGCAGCCCGCACACTGAAGTCGGCGGCGCCCAATCCTTTCAGGTAATTCTCGTCCGCCAACTTTGCGAAGATCAGGCGCGCCGCCTTGATAAGGTGTCGGTGATTGGCAAAATAGCTGTGGTTCCTGGTAAGATCGACATCCCGGAGCTCACCGGCCCATTCGTACACGTCTTGAAATAAATGCCGGTGAATGGCTTTAAGATGATCGAGGTCGAAATGCCCCCGAATGGGCTGTTCGACAAGTTGATAGCTTCGCCAAGCCACTAAAGAGGCTTCGGCTTCTTTTAACTCTTCTGCCTCGCTGATCCCGAGTTTATTTTTGAGGACGCCGGTTTCGGGATCAAGGTAATGGTCTTGGCCCTGGTATTTTGCCATGCGCAAACTTATGGATAGTGTCGCGGATACCTTCCTCAATCCCGATCTCGCCCCTGGCGGCTCGCCGCATCTCCTCGATGACATCCGGCGGGACTTCCAGCCCTTCAAGCCTTTGCTGGGCAATGGCGATCTCGACGGCCTTCAAATTCTGTTTGATTTTCAGTTCACTCGTCATAGTCAAAGCCTCTTGTCTATATAGCACACAACCCCAAAGATTGCAGCGGATAAGCCGCCGGGACGAGAGGCCGATTTTAACCCGTTGCCAAGTTGTACTTGCGAACGAGAAAACGCTGGATGTGGCCGTCGGCCACCTGGCCGTGGCGCACCAGGTAGAGGCGGGTGGGGGTTAAAGAACCCTTGAGGCGTTGGGCTTGGAGACGCATAATAGTTTTATTTTAACCGCAGAGGCACGCCGATGAACAGGATAAATTTCGGGCTGAGGCGCCTGCCTCTGCGGTTGACCATGCTGATTAAAGCCGATTTGGCCAAATAAAGGCTAATTTTGGCACCTAAATTTGGTAAAGATGAGACAATCGACACGGGGGGCGTTGCAGCAGCCGCGGAGACTTGCGGAAATTGTTGCGCCCGGGCGCCGACAAGTGCCGGAAACATATCACCATAACCCGCTTTATTTCCAGGATAATCCGCCATTAAATCGCGGGGTTGCGGAACAAAAACCTTGCCTGCCGCTGGCCGGAGGGTAGCCTGGGGGGTTGGCGCCATATCATTCCTCCATGACATGGAAAGGGGGGAAAAACCAGCAAAGAAAAGATGATTGACTGCCTCGGGGATGAAAGGTTCAAGGTTCAAGGTTCAAGGTTCAAGGTTCAAAGTTCAAGGTTCAAGGTTGAGTCTTCTGCGAAACGCCATCTTGTCATCCTGAGCGC
>CAYNMI010000267.1:0-3716 GCA_964398095.1 uncultured Desulfobacca sp. | reverse complement strand
GGCGGAATCGGGAATCAGGCGTAGATCAGGCTAGCAGGGTCAGCGAGGCGATGGCCGCGTCCAACCGGGCCCAGGCCCCCAGGGGCAGGGTACGGTTATCCGCCTGGTGGCCCACCGGCAGGTCGGCCAGCACCGGCACTTTCAGGGGCGCCAGGGCCGTGGTCAGAACCTCCAGGAGGCCGTCCCGGGAGCCGCAGTTGGTGAAGCTTCCCAGCACCACTCCCCGGACCCCGTCCAGGACCCGGGCATAGAGCAGGTGGTGGAGCATGCGGTCCAGACGGTACAGGGGTTCGTTATGGTCTTCCAGGAACAAGAGATAACCCCGCATTTGGGGCGCATAGGGCGTGCCCACCAGGTGGCACAGGGTGGTGAGGTTGCCGCCGGCCACGGGCCCGGTGGCCACGCCGGGATGAAGCACGGTGAGGTTCTGGTAGGTTAAGGCTTGTGGACCCGGGGCCGTCAGCCACCCATAAAAATCTTCCCGGGCCGCGGGGGTCAGTTCGGGGAGTTGGGCCACGACGGGGCCATGGAAAGTCACCAGCTTCAGGCGCCGGTGCAGTTCCCAGAGGAGATTGGTGAGGTCGCTGAACCCCACCAGCCTTTTGGGCGCGGCCGCCAAGGCCGTCCAATCCAGGTGGGGCAAGAGCTTCAGGGAGCCGTAGCCGCCCCTGACCCCGATGACCGCCTTGACCTCCGGGTCCAGCCAGATTTCCTCAAAACGCCGGGCCACCGACTTATCCGTGGCCGCCCCATAGGCCCGGGGCTGCAAGACCTCCGGGCCGCACCGCACCTGAAACCCCCAGTCCCGGAGAATCTTCATCCCGGCCTCCCAGGGGGCGCGGCTGACGTGGCTGGCCGGGGCCGCCACCGCCACCACCTCCCCGGGCGTCACCGGCGGCGGCCAAAGGAATGATTGCCGGTCCATAAGCTCTCAGCTCCAAGGCTTTCCCAGGGAAGGGGCCAGGGGCGCCCGCCCCGGCTGGATTTCTCCTGGTTGACCAATAAACCGTAGTGGTAATATAATAATATTTCAACAAGTTCCCATATACCAGGTATTTGTCGTGATATTTCATAAAAGGGGAACCGAGGGCCGTTTCTCTCCGGAGATGAACGCCATGTGCCAACCTGGGTCTAAGCCCGCAGCTTTAACCCGGCCATACCTCACCGCCCTGGCCGTGGCGCTGATTATCGGGGTGGCGGTCTATTTCCGCCTCTATGACCTGGGGGGCCGGGACCTCTGGACTGATGAAGCCTGGGTGGCGTTGGCGGCCATGCAACCCACGGCCAAAGCAGCCCTGGCCGCGGGCCAGTCCACCCCGCCGCTCTATCTCCTCACCGTGTGGGCTGCGGCGCGGCTCTGGGGGCATAGCGAGGCGGTGCTCCGGGGGCTCTCTTTTGGCTTCGGGGTGGGCACCCTTTTCTTGATTTGGCGCCTCAGCCGCTGGCTGGTGGACGTTCCCGCCGCCTTTCTGACCCTGGCCGCGGTGGCCTTCTCCCCCATCATGGTCTATTATTCCAAGGAATTGAAACAGTACAGCGGCGATGCCTTCTTTGCCGTCCTGGTGCTGTGTCTGGCGGAACGCCTCCGGGCCGCTCAGGGCCGGGGGGGCTGGCTGGTCCTGGCCCTGGCCGGGATGCTGGGCTTGGGCTTCTCCCACGCCCTGATTTTCACCCTGCCCGTGGTGGGCGCAATGCTGTGGTTTACCCTGCCTCCGGACCGGCGGCCTCGCCTGGTCCTCCTGGGCGGTGTTTGGCTGTTGGTCTTTGCGGCCTGCTTTGTCCTGTTTATCCGGCGGGAGGTGGACCCCGAACTGGTGGCCTACTGGGCCCAGGACTATCCGGTTTTCACCGGCCTGGTGCCGTTTTTCCGGTGGCTGGGACCGGCTCTTTATCGCTATTTCTGGTATTTCCTGGGGGAGTGGGGGGTGATCTGGGGGCCGCTGCTCCTGGCGGCGGGGATGGCGGCGATGGTCAGCCGGGGCCGCGCCAGGGTTTTACTTTACCTGTTGGGGCCGCTGCTCCTGGCCTTTGGGGCCGCCTGCCTGCACCGCTATCCCTTCATGGCCCACTACGGCGGCAATCGCCTGATGCTCTTCAGCGCCCCGGTCCTCTACCTGCTCGTGGCCGCCGGGGGCTGGGCGATCTTCGCCTGGCTCTGGCATCGGCGCCAGGGCTGGCTGGCCCTGGCCCTAACGGGGCTCCTCCTGGTGGCCCTCCATCCCCGGGCCAATTTCCGGGAAGACCTCTACCCCCTCAACAACCGGGAAGAGATTCAGCCCCTGGTAGCCTACCTGGAAGCCAACCTCAAGCCCCAAGACCTGGTTTACGTTTACTATTTTGCGGTTGCGCCCTTTAAGTACTATTACCACGGACCAACCCGCGAAATCTGCTGGGGCCGGTCCTGCGTGGAAAAGGGGCTGGACCTGGCAGCGGCAGCCCCTTTGCCCCCCCAGCGGCTCTGGTTGATTGCCTCCCATATCCCGGATTTGAAATTCCTGCGACAGTTCGCCGCCAACCTCCTGGGCCCCGGCTGGCATGAGGCCGCCTGCCTGACCCGGGTGGGCGCGGTGCTCCTCCGGTTTGACCGGCAGCCCGTGACGGCCACCGCTAAAACCCTGACCGGCCCGCCAGCACCGCCTGGATCAGGTGCTGCAGATCCGTCAGCCGGTACGGTTTATGAATCAGGCCCAGGGCCCCCTCATCCTTGAGATTGGCCGCCTCCTGGGAGGAAAAGAAACCCGAGGCCATCAGCACCCGGGCCCGCTTGTCCAGGACCTTGAACTCCTTGAGGACCTCTTTGCCATTCTGCCCCGGCAGATAGTAATCCAGGACCACCAGGTCAGGTCGCCCCATCCGGCGATACTTGGCCAGCGCCTCGGAGCCGTCTCCGGCGGTCTCCACCCGGTACCCCAGGTGCTCCAGGAGTTCCTGGCCCAGCACCCGGATAAGAGGATCATCATCCACCAGCAGGATGGTGGTCGGCATCTTTTTGGTCATATCCAGCCTCGCCTATCCGCGGTTATGGGGTCCGGCGGTCCCGAGCTATACCCCATGGAACAGGTTTATGCCGCCTAAGATTATTTTTCGGATGATGTCGGGAAAAACTTGAAGATTGCGAGTGGATTTTCCTGCGGAGGGGCCGGGCTGCCTGACCCCAACTACCGGTCAGACGTTTGGGGGGTTATATCCCGGCTTATACCGTTTTCGGTTTTCAGTTTTCAGTTTTCAGTTTTCCGTAAAATAATTTGGGGGATTCATTATGTTAGCCGGAGAGTTTGTTGCATCTGAATCTGAGATTGGTATTAAAGGGGACTGCTATCCGCAAGTTCCCCGTTGCTGCAGGGGAAACGGCAACCTCCTGCCGGGGTTGCCGTGGACTACGAGAAGCCATCCCCGACCCGCACCCGCAGGTCTTTGACCTTGCCGGGTCCCAGGGCCCGCTCCAGGGCCGCCAGGATTTTCGGCTTGAGGAATTGCAGCTCCTGGCTGAAGGGACTGGCGCTGACCTCCACCCAGAGTTCCTTGCGGCGCAGGTCCACCAGGCGGGTCTGGCTGCCCAGCGCCGCGGGGACCACCGCCTCCCAGACCCGGCGGATTTGCTGCCGCAGTTCCAGGCCGTCGCGGTCGCCGGGGGAGAGGATGCCCCTGACGACCTCCTTGACCGGCACCGGCCGGGGCAAATGGGGGCGCTTGGCCATTTAGCACCGTTTTGGGTT
>CAYNMI010000266.1:0-3723 GCA_964398095.1 uncultured Desulfobacca sp. | reverse complement strand
CGGCCGACGGCGTCATCTTCGGCACCCCCACCCGCTTCGGCAACATGTGCGCCCAGATGAAGCAGTATTTCGACGGCGCCGGGGAGCTCTGGGCCCAGGGGGCCCTGGAAGGCAAGCCCGCGGGCCTCCTGGTCTCCACCGCCACCACCCACGGCGGCCAGGAAACCACCTGCCTCACCATGATGGCGCCCCTGCTGCATCTGGGCTTCCTCATCGTCGGGGTGCCCTATTCCACCCCGGGCATGCTCCACACCGAGGGCCGGGGCGGCACCCCCTACGGGGCCACCACGGTGGCCGGCGGCCAAAACGAACTCGAACCCGCCCCGGAAGACCTGGAGATCGCCCAGGCCCTGGGGCGACGGCTGGCCGAAGTGGCCGGCAAGCTCCGGAGCTAAGAGGACCCTGACCCTATGCCCATTGACTGGACCGGCCTGCTCCCCATCCTGATCCTCGCAGGCGGCGGCACCCTCATCTTCCTGATAGGCGCCTTTTGGCGGCGGCGGCCCGCAGGCACGCTCTTTGGCCTGGCGCTCCTCACCGCCGCGGCCGCGGGGGCCGCGTCCCTGCTCCTGCCGCCCCAGTCCCCCGGCCTGGCGGGCCTGCTGGACCTGGGCAGCTACTCCCGGTTCTTCACCCTCCTCCTCATGTCCATCACCATCCTCACCCTGCTCTTCCTGCGCCAGTACAGCCAGGCCCACGATTTTGCCGGGGATGAATTGTACGCCCTCCTGCTTTTCGCGGCCCTGGGCATGGTCCTGGTGGTGGCCGGCGCCAATTGGGTGATCTTTTTCCTGGGCCTGGAACTCATGTCCCTGGCCCTCTATATCCTCATCGCCATCAAGAAAGGCGAACCTTACGGCAATGAGGCGGGCTTAAAATATTTCATCATGGGCGCGGTGGCCTCCGCCTTCCTGACCTTCGGCATCGCCCTCCTCTATGCCATGACCGGCACCCTGGACATCGCCGCCTCCCTGGCCGCGGCGAATTTTTATCCCGGCCACCTGTCGGTCATCCTCCTGGGCCTGGCCCTCATCCTCACGGGCGTCGGCTTCAAGCTCTCCCTGGTGCCCTTTCACCTCTGGACCCCCGACGTCTACCAGGGGTCCCCGGCCCCCATCACCGCCTTTCTATCCACCGGCTCCAAGGTGGCCCTGTTCGCGGCCTTGTTGCGGTTTTGCCTGGCCGCGGCCCCGCCGGTGTGGAGCTACGCCGTGCCCTGCCTGTGGGTCCTGGCCCTCCTCACCATGGCGGTGGGCAACCTCACGGCCCTCTACCAGACCCATGTCAAACGCATCCTGGCCTACTCCTCCATCGGCCAGATGGGCTACCTGTTCATGACCCTGCTGGCCGTCAAACACGGCGGCCTCCCCGCCATAATGTTTTACCTGGTGGCCTATGCCATCATGGACCTGGGGGCCTTCGGTCTCGTCGGCACCTTTTCCGAAGGCGCCGCGGACCTGGAGGATCTCGAGGACTACCGGGGCCTGGGCTATACCCATCCCTGGCGCGCCGCGGTCTTTGCCGTCTGTCTCCTGTCTCTGGCGGGGATACCCCCCACCGTGGGCTTTATGGGGAAACTGGTGCTCTTCCGGGCGGTGCTTCAGGCCCATTTCACCATCCTGGCGGTCCTGGGCATGCTCACCGTGATCGTCTCCATCTACTACTACATCAATATGGTGGTGCACCTGTACATGCATGAGTGCGGCAGTTGCGCCCTGGTCTTCCCCACCACCTTGGCCATCGGCCTGGCCGGCGCCGTGATCCTGGTGGCCATCCTCTGGCTGGGCATCCTCCCCGATTCCCTGCTGCAGCTCATCAACGCCATCGCCGCCGCGCTGCCGCACCCCCTCTGATACCTGGTTGCAGTCAAAGAACAATTAATGCCAAGTCGAAATAATAAAATCCAGACTTGTAGGGGCGCACACGCAGGTGCGCCCCTACAAGAAATTATTATTGGCAATCGCTATATCTTGCCCTACATCACCACAATCGCCTCTAAGCCGTCCTTCCACCCATCCCAGAGGTAATCGTCCAACCGCCCCTGGGCGATCACCCGGAAGGCGTATTGCGCCTGGGCCGTGTAGAAGTCGCACATCGGCGCCGGCGCATCCAGCCGGCCGTTGATGGCATAGACCTCCGCCGGGCACGGCGCCCCGCAGAAGTGGCGCACCGCACAGCGGTTGCAGGGCGCAAAGCCCTCCGCCACCCGGGTGGTTATCTGTTTGAATTGCGGGGTCGTCAGCAACTCCGGCACCGGCGTCTCCCAGAGATTGCCGCCGTGGAACTCGGAGAGCCCCAAAAATTCGCTGCACGGGGCCACTTCCCCATGCGCCCCCACCGCAAAGAAGCAGCGCCCGCCGCCGCAGGGGCTGATGTCGCACATGAGCCGCCGGGCCCCCGGGGCCACCAGCCCCAAAAGCAGGTTGGCGAAATTGCCGATCACCAGCTTCCGCCCGCTCGCCTGGGCCAGCTCGTAGGTCCGGTCCAGGGCCTTAAAGAAAAAGTTGGCCAGCTCCGCCTGGTCCGGCATGAGAGCCCGCCCCCCCATCTGGGTGCCCCGCACCGGGTTGAGCAGGGCGTTCGCCACCCCCCGGGCGTGGAGAAACTCCACCATCTCCGGCAGATGCCGCACGTTTTCCCTGGTCACCGTGGCAATGAGGTTGAGGCCGGGGTAATCCACCAGCTCCTCCAGGACCTTGACGGTCTCGGCGAAGACCCCGGTGCCCCCCCAGGTGCGCCGGGTGCGGTCCGCCACCGCCGCGCTGGGGCCGTCCAGGGAGAGGCCGATGCCGACTCCCTGGGACACCAAAAAGTCCTTGGCTTCCCTATCCAGCAGGGTGGCGTTGGTCTGCACCCCGAACCGGAAATAATCGCCGTATGTCTCGATGCCGGCAAAGACCGCCTCTTTGGCCAGCAGGGGTTCGCTGCCGTGAAACACCAGTTGGGGCCGGGCGCCCTCCGGCAGGGTCGCCTTAAAAAAATCCTGGAGGCGCCCCAGGGACTCCATGACCCGGGCCGGCTCCATGTGGCTGCCGCCTCTACGGGCCTCCCGGGGCAGGTAGCAGTAGCCGCAATCCATATTGCAGCGCTCGGTGGGATTGAAATAGACCGCGGACGGCAGGAGGCCGAAGCGCACGGTGTTCAGGTCCGCGGCCAGCCGTTTTTCCTTCTCCAGGAAGACCTGGGGCAACTCCGGCCCCAAAAGATAATCCAGGGCCTGGTCCCGGGGGGCCAGGACCCAGAAGGCGGTGTCCGCGTTAATCAGGGCCACGAAGTCGGCGTGGCCCACCTCCAACACGTCGAAATGGGGCCCGGCCCCGGCGTTCACCGGGACTCCCGCCGGACCCCACAGAGGTGAAACTTCCGGCCCCATCGCTTACCTGGCCTTCTTGGCGTCGGCCATGAGGTAATGGGACAGGCCCACCTGGTCGCCGTTGGGGGCGCAGGTGTACCGGATGCTGATGGGTTTCACCTTACTACTCTTAGATTTCTGCATAATTATGTCCTCCTTCCTCGGGTGGTTTACCGGGGTCAGCGTGAAGCCGCGACCGCCGGGGGGAAAGCTCTGGGTCTCACGCCAAGCCGCCAAGATCGCAAGAATTTTATTAATTTGTTTTTATAACTTTGCGCCTTTGCGTCTTGGCGTGAGCCAAATGTAGGGTGCGCACTGCGCACCAACAAAAAAAAGAGTCCCATCCCTCGGATGGAACTCCCTTTACCATC
>CAYNMI010000265.1:0-3725 GCA_964398095.1 uncultured Desulfobacca sp. | reverse complement strand
TTCCCCTCCCCCAAACCCCCTCCCCAATCCCTTAAGATAATTGGTAGCACAGGCATCCCGCCTGTGTCGTAGGGGCGACCCGCCGGGTCGCCCCTATGTCTTGATTTCGCTTTCTGGCTCTTCGAGCCTTTGGAGGCGCCTCTCTAAGGCGCCCAGGGCCTTCTGGTGTTCCAGGAGCATGGAGAGCAGTATAGATTCCAGCGGCCAGGGCTGGGAGGCATAGACCCCGGCCTGGAGGTGCAGCCGGGCCGCCTCAAAGAGCCGGTCCAGATGGGCCTGGTCCTCTTTGCGCAGGGCCCGGCGGAATTTCTGCCAGCGCTGCCGCTCGGCCTCCCAGACCTGACTGTAAGGTAAAACCGTCCGTCCCATAAGCAGTTGTCAGTTGCCGGTTGTCAGTGGTCAGTGGTCAGTGGTCAGTGGTTTCCCAAAATACTGCTCACTGCTTACTGCCCCTACCCCGCCATCAGCATGATCACGGCGCTGGCTACAATCAGCGCCAGGATGCCCAGGAATTTCAGGACTTCCAGGAGAAAGGTTCCGGCGTCCGCCGGGAGGGCCAGGGCTTGGCTCCATTGCCTCATACGAGCCGTAAATTTCAGGCCGGGATGCAGGTATTGGCACTCGGGTAACAATACGTCCACTTTAAAGGTCTCCTCTTTGGGGCCGGGAGGGGGCGGCGTGATTATATCCGCTCCATCTCATAAGCTGGCGGGTGGGGACGCCCGCCCTACAACCGGAGGGAGCGCCCCGCGCCGGTCCTCCGGTTTTCCCACCTCCACAAAGTAGTCAATCACCGGGGCCAGGAGGCGGCCGAAGTGTTGGTTGGCGGCCGCCCGGGGCAAGAGCGGTTGCAGCAGCAGGAGCGCGGCCTGGGATTTGATCCCGGCTAATCGGCGCGTCATCTCCCGGAAGAGGCGGCGGCGCTCTCTCAAAGGCACCTGCTCGTCATAAAACAGGTTTACCGGCCCCAGGACCACCACCAGGCTGCCGGGGGCAAGAATCGCCGGGAAGGTCTCCGCCAGCAGGCGCACCAGTTGGTGGGAGGTGAAGGCCCGGGCCACCTTTACCCCGGCGAGGGCCGCCTGGGGAGACACGTCGCGCCTGGCCGCCTCCCGGACCAGCCCGTAGGGGTCGAAGCGGTTGGCCGCATCCACCACCCAGACCGGGGCTCTCCGGGCCACGCCCCAGGCAGCCGCGGCCGCGGCCAGGGAACGCAGGTGCTCCCCCCAGAGCAAGACCCCCCGGCCCGCTTGCAGGGGCGCCAGGTAGCGGCTCAAGGCCATCATCGGCTGCCCTTACCTTCCAGGTTGCGGTACACGCCCACCACCTTGCCCAGGACCTTGATGTCGACGGCCTCCACCGGGGAAAAACGCAGGGGGGTGAAATCCGGGTTGTCGCCCTTGAGGACCAGGCCCCCGGCCTCCTCGTACACCCTTTTTAGGGTGGCCTCATCCTCCACCAGCACCACCGCGATCTCCCCCCGGGCCACCCGGGCCTGGACCCGGACCATCACCAGGTCGTGGGGCAGGATCACCGGCGCCATGGATTCCCCCATGACCTTCAGGAGGAAGACCTCCTCACCCCGGACCCAGGAGCGGGGCAGGGGCAGGGTCTCCTCCACGTTCTCGCTGGCCAGCAGCGGTTGGCCCGCGGCAATGCGGCCCAGCACCGGCACTTCCACCACCGGCCCGGGGCTGCGGGAGGCCAGGGACAGCCCCCGGGACACCCCCGGCTCCCGATGGAGGTAGCCCTTGCGCCTGCACGCCGCCAGATGATCCACCGCGGCCCGGGGCTGGATGCCGAAGCGCGCCGCTACTTCCCGCACCGTGGGCGGATAGCCCTGGCGAGTGCAGAACTCCTCTACAAAGGCCAGCACCGCCTGCTGTCGGTCCGTTAATGGCTTCATGGTCCTAAAATACTATACATAAGTATACTTGTCAAGAGAATAGTGAAAAAAAGATAGGGGTCCGGGATTAGGGGTCAGGATCATGATGCCGCGTCATGATCCTCCGGGCCTCGGCCGGGGGTCGGCTAGCCGCTGATCTTCCTTGTTTTCAGCCGGTTCGCCTGCTATGTTAAGAAAGTCATGAAGACCTCAACAAATTTCATAAGCGGCCCCTCCCGGCGAGCCCGGGAGATCACCCCGTTTCTGGTGATGGACATCCTGGAGCGGGCCAAGGAGTTGGAGCGCCAGGGGGAAGACATCATCCACCTGGAGATCGGCGAGCCGGACTACGATACGCCCGCAGTGGTCAAGGACGCGGCCTACCGGGCCATGGCCGCGGGGGAGACCCAGTATACCCACTCCCAGGGCCTCATCGAACTCCGGGAGGCCCTGTGCCAGCATTATTGGGAGAAATACGGGGTAGTGGTGGCGCCGGAGCAGTTCATCGTCACTTCGGGCACCTCCCCGGCCTTGATCCTGATCTTCGGGGGGCTGTTGGACCCCGGCGACGAGATGCTGCTCCCCAACCTCCATTACGCCTGCTACCCCAACGTCCTCCGGCTGGTGGACGCGGTGCCCCGCTACGTGCCGGTTAAGGAGGAGGACGGCTTCCAGTTGAACCCGGCGGAGTTGGGTCCTTATCTGACGCCCCGCACCAAGGCGGTGCTGGTCAATTCCCCGGGCAACCCCAGCGGCACCCTGATGTCGCCGGAGTGGATGGCCCGCCTGGCGGAGCTGGGCCCGTACGTCGTTTCCGACGAGATCTACCACGGCCTGGTTTATGAAGGCCAGGAACACTCCATCCTGGAGTTCACTGACCGGGCCTTTGTCATCAACGGCTTCTCCAAGGTCTACGCCATGACCGGCTGGCGCCTGGGATACCTCATCGCGCCGCCGGATTTCATCCGGCCCTTGCAAAAATTGATGCAGAATTTTTTCATCTCCGCCAACCCCTTTGTCCAGCGGGCCGGCATTGCGGCCCTGACCCTGACCGGGGCCGAAATCGAGGCCATGCGGGCCACCTATGACGCCCGGCGCCGGTTTTTGCTGGATGGTCTCGCTAAACTGGGGTTCCGGATTCCCGTGCCTCCCACCGGGGCCTTCTATGTCTTCGTCAACGCCCGCCACCTGTCCACCGACTCCTACGGCCTGGCCTTCGACATCCTGGAAAAAGCCAGAGTCGGGGTGGCGCCGGGCATTGATTTCGGCCCCGGGGGCGAAGGCTTTCTGCGCTTCTCCTACGCCAACTCCCTGGAGAACCTGGCGGAGGCCCTGCGCCGGCTGGAGACCTACCTGGGCGGACGCCGGTCAGCCTCAGGCCGCCAGGCGGGGGAAAAATCCGCCTGAGGTGCAACCCCTGAAACCCGCAGGAGAACGAGCATGAAAACCATCCTCACGACGCTGACCGCCATGACTCTGGCCTTGGCTTTGGCCGCCGGGGCCCCGGCCCAGGTGGCCCCGGCTCCGGGTAAAGCCGCAGCACCGGGCGCCCAGACGGGCCCGACTCAGGCAGCCACGGAGGCCGGGAAACCCGGCAAAAAGGGCAAGGCCAAAAAAGGGGCCAAGAATGCGGCCCCGGCTCAGGCAGCCCCCGGGGCAGCCGCCAAGCCCGGCGACCAAGCCACGGAGGCCGGGAAACCCGGCAAAAAGGCCAAAGGCAAAAAAGGGGCCAAGGCGGCGGGCAAGAAGGCGGGCAGGCACAGCAGAGCCGGGAGGGATGCCGGGGCGCACATGATAAAGGTTCCCCCGAAAACCCCGTAAATCTAGGCAGGCAGATACT
>CAYNMI010000264.1:0-3735 GCA_964398095.1 uncultured Desulfobacca sp. | reverse complement strand
AGGATTTCAATCTGTCCCTGGCCGATAAAATCCGCATCGCCCAAAAACTGGCGCAACTGGGCATTCACTATATCGAAGGCGGCTGGCCCGGGGCCAACCCCAAGGATAAGGACTTCTTTGCCGAAATTCGCAGCTACGAAATGGCGTTAACCCGCGTCGCCGCCTTCGGCAGCACCCATCACAAGGATCGGCCGCCGGAGAGCGATCCTAATATGCAGGAGCTGCTGATCAGCCAGGCCCCGGTGGTGACCCTCTTCGGCAAGTCGTCCCTCTTTCAGGTCAAGGAGATTTTGCAAACCACGCCGGAGCGCAACCTGGAGCTCATCACCGGCTCTCTGGCCTATCTCAAGCCCCGGGTGGAGGAGCTGTTTTACGACGCCGAGCACTTTTTCGACGGCTTCAAGGATGACCGGGACTATGCCCTGAAAACCCTGGAAGCGGCCCTGAACGGCGGCGCCCAGATCCTGGTGCTGTGCGACACCAACGGCGGCACGCTCACCAGCGAGATGATCGAGATCATCAAGGTGGTGCAGGCGCGCTTGCCTCAGGCGGCCTTAGGCATCCATGCCCACAATGACTCGGAGCTGGCCGTGGCCAACTCCATCGCCGCGGTGGCGCTGGGGTGCAACCAGGTCCAGGGGACCATCAACGGCGTGGGGGAACGCTGCGGCAACGCCAACCTGTGCTCCATCATTCCCAACCTGCAATTGAAGATGGGGCTGGAGTGCCTGGGGCATGACCGGCTCAAGCGCCTCACCGAGGTCTCCCGGTTCGTGTACGAGGCCGCCAACGTGCGGCCCAACCGCTACCAGCCCTACGTCGGCAAAAGCGCCTTCGCCCACAAGGGCGGCATCCACGCCGCCGCGGTGAAGCGCAATACCAAGGCCTATGAGCACGTCGATCCGGCCCTGGTGGGCAACACCCGGGTCATCCCGGTCTCCGACCTCTCGGGCCGGAGCAACATCCTCATGAAGGCCCAGGAGTTGGGGCTGGATTTGGGGACCCACGATGTGGCGGTGCGCCAGGCCATGGACAAGCTGAAGCAGCTCCTCGGCCTGGAGCTGCAGGGACTGGAGCTGCCGCCCTTCGACAGCAACGTCAAGACCATCCTGAGCAAAGTCAAGGACCTGGAGGCGCACGGGTTCCAGTTCGAGGACGCCGAGGCCTCCCTGGAGTTGCTCCTGAGGGCCGCTCTGGGCCAGTACAAGGAATACTTCCTGCTGCAGGCCTACCGGGTCATCGATCAGAAGGTGGGCGGGCCGGACTCCCCGGTGCCCGAGGCCACCATCCGGGTGCGGGTGGGGCCCCATGAAGTCCACACCGCGGCCTTCGGCAACGGCCCGGTGGACGCCCTGTACAACGCCCTGCTCAAGGCCCTGGTGCGGTTCTATCCCCGGCTGACCGAAGTCATCCTGGAGGACTACAAGGTCCGGGTGCTGCCGGGCATGCGGGGCACCGGCGCCATGGTGCGGGTCCTGATCACCTCCCGGGACGGCCACGAGTTGTGGAACACGGTGGGGGTGGCCACCGACATCATCGACGCCTCCTGGCAGGCGCTGGTGGATTCCATCACGTATAAACTTTTTAGGGACGAACAAGGGACAAGATAAAGCAAGGGGGAAAAGGGGAAGAGGGGAAAAGGCGAAACGGGAAATAACCCTTTCAACCGGTTAATTTCGCTTTTTTTATTTTCCCCTTCCCCATCATACCAGGAGGAAGCGCCATGAGGGATGCTGCCGGATTCTGTCTTGCGTTTTCCCCCTTTTCGCCTTTTCGCCTTTTTCCCTTTTCCCCCCTTTCTTTTTCGCCTTTTCCCCTTTTCGCCCCATAATCATGCGCTTGCCCTACTTCAGCCGCTCCCAACTGGGCGTCATTCTCCTCCTGGGGGCGGCGCTCATCGGCCTGTACGCCTGGCGGGCCCATATAATCTTCCCCCCCTCCCCTCCCCCGCCCGGGATCATGAACCTGGCCTTCGTGGAGGTTACCGGGCCGGTGGCTCATCCCGGGGTGTACTCCTTCCCCCAGCCGCCTAGCCTGGGTGAGGTCTGGAAGAAAGCCGGAGCCCAAGGAACTCCCCCCGCCCCGGCTACAAAAATCGCCGGCGGCAGCCGGGTGGAGGTGACCCCGGCGGGCGGCTATCGGCTCACGTCCATGTCCGGGGCCCAATTAATCACCCTGGGCCTGCCCATCGACCTTAACCGGGCCACTGCCCAGGACCTGGACGCGGTGCCGGGCATCGGCCCGGCCCTGGCGCAACGGATTGTGGCGTACCGCCAGGCGCATGGGGCCTTTAAGCAGATCGGCGACTTGGGGGAAGTTTCCGGCATCAGTTCCCGGAACCTGCAAAAGCTGAAACCCTATCTGAGCCTGGGAGGCCCGGAGGCTGTGTCTTCCCCTGATTGGCAGGGGGCTATGGCCACCGGCCAAACGGAATCCGGGACTCACCTTGAAGGCCGGGCAGGAAGACCACAACTGCCTGGGACCAAAGGCGCCACCAAACTCAAAACCCCGGGCCAGCACATCGATCCCAACCTGGCCTCCCTAAAAGACCTGGAAACCCTGCCGGGCATCGGCCCGGTGCTGGCCCGGAGGATCATTGACTACCGCCGGGCCCATGGCCCCTTTAAGAAGATTGCCGACTTAAAGAAAGTCTCCGGCATCGGAGCGAAGAAGCTGGAGAAAATTAAGCCCTACCTGACCATTGCCCAGGGACATGGAGCCGCCCATGGACGCCGATAAACGGCATATCTGCCCATATCGGCGGAGCATTGATGCACCATGCTGATCTTAGGTATCGAAACTTCCTGCGATGAGACCGCGGCCGCGGTGGTGGCCGATGGGCGCGTCGTCTTGTCTTCGGTGGTGGCCACCCAGTTCGAGTTGCACGCCCAATACGGCGGGGTGGTGCCGGAGATTGCGGCCCGGCGGCACCTGGAGAACATCCTGCCGGTGATCCAGGGGGCCTTGGATCAGGCCGGGATCACCCCAAAAGACCTGGACGGCCTGGCCGTCACCCAGGGTCCCGGCCTCATCGGGGCGTTGGTCATCGGCATGGCCGCGGCCAAGGTCCTGGCCTATACTTTGAAAAAGCCCCTGGCGGGGGTCCACCATTTACAGGCCCACATCATGGCGGCGTTTTTAACCGAGCCCCCTCCGGAGTTTCCCTTTGTGGCCCTGGTGGTCTCCGGCGGCCACACCAACCTCTACCGGGTGGAGGGCTTCCGGGAGATGGTCCTCCTGGGCCGCAGCCGGGACGACGCCGCGGGGGAGGCCTTCGACAAGGTGGCCAAGCTCATGGCCCTGGGTTATCCCGGCGGGGTGCAGATCGAGGCCCTGGCCGCCGCGGGCAATCCCGCGGCCTTCCCTCTCCCCCGGCCCCGCATCCTGACGGAGCCCCTCACTTTTTCCTTTTCCGGGCTCAAGACCGCCGTGGCCCACCTCCTGAAGCAGCATCCGGAGATTCTTGCCGCCGACGCAGCCCGGCGCGACCTGGCCGCCAGCTTTCAGGCCGCGGTGGTGGATTCCCTGACCAGCCGGGCCTTCCTGGCCCTGGAGGAAACGGCCTGCACCCGCCTGGTGGTCTGCGGCGGGGTGGCGGCCAACAGCCAACTGCGCCGGACGCTAGAAGAGCATTCCCGGACCATGGGAATCGACCTCCACTTGCCGCCCCTGTCCCTGTGCACCGACAACGCCGCCATGGTGGCCGCCCTGGGCTACCGGCTGCTCCTGGCCGGC
>CAYNMI010000263.1:0-3780 GCA_964398095.1 uncultured Desulfobacca sp. | reverse complement strand
TCCGCCAGGCTGTCCCGCACCGCCTTGAAGAAGTCGGAGCGGTTGGCAAAGGACCGGCCCCGGAGGAGGTTGGCGATGAGGTCCGGGATTTCCTCGGGATTTAACGCCGGAATAAAAGTATGCCCCACCTTGACCACCGGCGCCAGGTGGCAGGTGCCGAAACAATCCCGTTCCAAAAATTGCACGCCCTCAGGGGAAATCCCGCCTTCCTCCACCCCCAGGCGGCTGACCAGGGCCTGGGAAAGCTGGGGCTGGCCCCTGAGAAAGCAGGCGGTGCCCTTGCACACAGAGAGGCTGATCCCCCCCGTGGGGTCGACGGTGAACTCCTTGTAGGAGGCGATGAGCCGGACAATTGCCCCGGGGGGGACCTCCAAACCGGCCGCCACCCGGGCCAGCGCCTCCGGGGTGATATACCCGAAGATGGTTTGACATTCGTGCAACACCTGGGGGAGCAGGGCCTGGCCCTTGAGTCCCGGAAGGGTGTGGTAAATGTCCTTCTTGCGCTCCCGGTCGATGATGGCCTCCACGGGGTCGGGCCGGAGGAAGAAGACCCGCAGCAACTCGTCCTGCTCTGCCGGGGTGTAATCCACCCGGTTTTCCACATTGGCCGGGTGCTCGTTAAACGCGGCCAAAACCCGGGCAAGCTGCGCCCGTTGCTGCTCAGGGGGGCGGTACGCGGTGGCCAGCAATTGCCGGTAAGGCTCTTCGTTTTCCAAAAGGAAGCGGCAAAAGCGTCCATGCTCGGGCCGGTGCGGCAACCGCGCCGCGGCCAAAAAGAGGGAGGCCTTCTCAAAAGGTTTCCAGGCCGGGAATTTTCGCCCCCGTTCTAAAGCCGCGGTCTTGAGGGTGTCCCAGGTCAGGCCCGCCGCGGCCTTAGGGGAAGCCAGCTCCGGCACCTCTTCCGGCGACAGTTGTAAGAGCCCGGCCACCCCCCGGATCACCCGGAAGGTGTCGGCCGCCTGCCAGGACGCGGCACCGCCGGGTTCCCGGATGCCGCCGCGGCGCCGTTGCCGGGGCAAGTCGCCCAAATAGGCCCGTCCTTCGTTAATGAGCGCCGCCACGGCCCGGTTATAGGCCATGGGGGCCTCGTTTTGCAGGCGCTTCAGGGTAAACAGGGCATTCAGGGTAGGCTTGTCGTAAAGGTTCGGGCTCGCCTGGATAAAATCCAGCATCAGGTGGAGCACATCCCGTTCCCGCCAGTCTTGCCGCGAGAGCAGACGTTGGAGAAGCTGGCGGGTCTGGCCGAAGGGATCCAGAACCCCCTCGGGATCATCACCTCCCAACGGCCCCAAAATCTCGGAAGCAAAAAGGGGCCGGCGGTGCACCTGTTCCTGGATTTTTGCCAACCCATGGCGCAAGGGGGCCACGATCATGGCCAAAGGCGCGAACCGCTGGGGCAGACGCGTATCTTGAAACCCCGGGTAGAGGGCCTGGGCCCTGAGCAGGTCGGCCAACCGCGAGGTCCACTGCGGCCCCGCGGTGAGGGCCGGGAGAGCCACCCCCGCGGTGAAGGTCCCGGGTTCCGTCCCCGGCTCCAGACGGGCGGCGGACGGCATTGCCGGGTAAAGGCGCACCCTCCGGATGTTCGTCAAATCCAGATCCTGGCCCAGACCCTGATGCAGGGCCGCAAAGGCTGCGGCCACCGGCGCCAAACTCTGGCGCACCGGCGGCGGCAGCTCCTGCCCGGCCCCCTCCGGGGTCAGCCCGGGGCGCAGCTCATATTCTCCGGCGCTGGCCGCCGGTGCGCCGGGACTCATCCGCAACTCCAGGATTTGGGCACTCATAGACGCTCCCGATATTTCGGAACCGCCGGCCGGGGCCGCCGCCACCCGCCCGGCTTCCCTCAGCCCAGCAGAGCTTCCCGATATTTAGCCAGGATCATCTCCATCTGCCGATCCACTTCAGCCACCACCGCCGGGGCATAGCGGCTCTGAATCTGGGCCAGGGTCTCCGGCTGGTAACGCTGCAGAAAACGTTTTAAGTCCGCCCCCGACAGGTCGCCCTGGTCCTTCTGGAAACGCCTCAGAATATAAAAGGCGGTGAGTCGGTTCATTTCGCCTTTCTGGAAGGCCGCCAGCGTCGCGGCGCGCTCCTCTTCCAGGCGCTCGATGATCTGGCCGATACGGCGGGCGAAACTCTCGGTGCGTTCCTCTTCCAGCAGGTCAGAGATTTGTAAGTACAGCTCATTTCTGATCTTTCCCAGATCCACCTCCCAGGCGCCGGCCAGTTGTCCTTTGTGGAGTTCGGCGGGTAGGGCCTCGGCCTTGAGAAAGGCGCCCTTTTCCTGCAAAAACGCGGCTTCATGCTGCGCCAGGTGGGGTTGGGCGCCGGCCAGGCGATGGCCCAGGACATAGGTGCAAAGGCTGATTTTGCGCCCCAGGAGCCGATCCCGTTGCTGGTAGAGGTTTTGCAAAGCCTTAAACAAGGATTCCGGGGCAAGTCCGGTGAGGTCGTAGGGACCCCCTTGCAGGCGCCGGCAGATCTCCTCGGGAGAATCATGGGGCGCCGCGGACACCACAGAGAATTGCATAATGGTTATAAGTTCCCAATATGCCTGGGTATATTCCCGAGGTTCACCCCGGGGCATCCCTTCCTCCAGGTAGCGGTTAAGTCGCGCCGGATCGAGGCGGGCCAGCAATAAGGGAACTTGGGTGTCCTCAGCAGCCCCGGCGCTCACGGGCCGCGGCTGGGCGATGCGGGCCTCGGTGAAGTCCAGCCAGGCGGCTTCGATGATATCCGAGGTTTCCCGGATTTCCCGGAGCAGGGCGGTGAGTTTATCTAAATTACCCTCCATTCTTGCCAGCAGGAACATGTAGGCCTTGAGCTTGTGCACATCTTTGATCATCCGGGCCCGGAGCACGCGGTCCACCGTGCGCACCAGATTGTCGGCGTCGGGCTCCGTAAACCGGTACTTCCCAGTGGCCAGGCGCTCCCAGATCAGCCGGACCAGGGCCGCTTCCCCCAGGGCCTGCCAGCCTTGGGGATAGGGCTGCATGGCAGCGTGGAGGGCTTCCATGAGGTCGGGAAGGCCTTTTTTGCCGGACCAATAGAGCCAGCGCACCGCCCGGCGTAGCGTGTCCGGGGTGGGGGAGGGCAGGCTGCCCTCCCAAAAGCGTTCCACCTCGATCTTATCCATCAGGAGGCGTTCCGCCTCAGCCTCAATCTGGGCCTTGATCCAGGCAATCCCCAAGGTGGGCATATCTCGCCAGGCCAGTCCGGCCGCGCGGCTTTGCAGGCGGGCCAACTCTTCCGGGGCCCCGGGGGCATCGGCGCTTAAAATCTCCTGCACCCGCCGGGAGAGTTCGTCCCAATGCAGTCTGAGGTCCCCGGGAATATAGAGATTGGCCTGGTCCAGGAGATTAAAGGCCATTTGGGTGAGTTGAGCCCTCGGGTCCTGACCCGGCAAACCTTGATCCGGCGGTGCCGCGGCCAGTTCCTGCCAGGCCCGGATCACCAAACCGCACATGAGGATACCCATATCTGCCGCAGTGGTCACCTGCCGCGCCTGGAGCAGCTTCTCCGACTGCCGGCGCAGGTTCTCCAGGGCGGCCAATTGCTCCTGCACCAGCCGTTCAGCCAAAGATATGCCCCACTCGGGCAGACGTTTGCGGTTTGCCGTCCCCAGTTCCCGCAAAATCTCCCTGGGGGCCGGGGTGAACTCCTGGTGCCAGTAAGATTTAGCCACGATCCGGGAGAAGTCCTGCCAATCTTCGATGCGAGACCCCGCCTGCCAGTGCTCCGTCAGGCTTTGCTCCCAAACCTCCAAAAAGTCAGCCAGAA
>CAYNMI010000262.1:0-3797 GCA_964398095.1 uncultured Desulfobacca sp. | reverse complement strand
ATGGCCAACGCCGATCTTTATGCGACCTCAAATCTCACCCCCCGGCCTTATACTTTTCCCCCAGGCGCCGCAGCTTCTCCACCTCCGGGGCGGGGATAGGCGATACCGTGCCCTGAAGGCGCGCCACCAGGACCACCCGGGCGGTGTGTTCCAGCTTCTCCATCTTGTTATAGGCGTCCACCACATCCCGTCCCACCGTCATGGCGCCGTGCCGGGATAAGAGGATAGCGTCATATTCCCGGATAAACCCCCGGATGGCCTCCGGCACTTCTTCGGTGCCGGGGGTGGCGTAGGGCGCGGTGGGAATCCCCCCCAGGGTGATCACCACTTCCGGCAGGATGGGTTCCAACAAGTCGATCCCCGCCAGGGTGCAGCCGGTGGCGTAAGGCAGATGGGCGTGCACCACGGCCGTCACGTCCGGGCGCAGTTCATAGGCTAAAAGGTGCATCCGGATTTCCGAGGATGGCCTCCCCTCCCCCTCCAGCACCCGGCCCTCAAGGTCCACGGTGAGCACCTGTTCGGCCTCCATGATCCCCTTGTTCACCCCACTGGGGGTGACGAGCAGCCGGTCTCCCAGGCGCACACTGACATTGCCGTCGGTGGCCGCGAGGTAATTTTTCCGGTGCAGCATCCGGCAGATGCACACGATGTCCTGCTTCAATTGTTGCTGGGCGTTCATGGCTGATCCAGGGGTGGCGTCGGCCTGGCTAGTTGACGGGCTCCCGCATCACCCCCACCTTGACCATGGCTTTCTCCATGCCGTCCAGGGTCTGTCGGGACTGCGCCCCATGGAACTGGGCGATCAGGGCGAACAGGGCGTCCAGGATGGATATTTGACAAACCAGGGAGCCAACGGCCTCCTCCGGCAGGGTCATCTCCCGGGAGGCCGTGATCAGGGATGGATTGCAGGCCCGGGCCAGAGGTGACAGGGAATTATTGGTGATACAGATGACCCTGGCTTCTTTTTCCCGGGCTATCCCCACCATCTCCACGATTTCCCGGGTGGTTCCCAGGTTGGAGATGGCCAGGACCACGTCTTTCCGGGAGAGCTGGGAAGCCGCCATCAACATCAGGTAGAAGTCGGTGCACATGTAGGCCTTGAGACCCAGAAGCAGGAAGCGGTTGCCGGCGTAGGTCACGGCCGGACCGGAGCCGCCCACCCCCGCGACCATAACCTGACGGGCGTTCAGCAGCAGCTGAGCCGCCTGCTGCATGGCCCCCACCTCCAGAATTTCCAGGGTGTCCTCCAAAGCAGCGCCATTGGTTTGAAATACCCGGCGCACCACGGCAAGCTCGTCTTCGCCCCCCGCTTCTTCGTGGTGACGCGGTGACGGGATGACCATCTCCCGGGCCAAGGCGATCTTGAAATCCTGGAAGCCCTTAAAACCCAGGATGCGACAGAAGCGCATAACGGTAGCTTCACTGACCGCCGCCACCGCTGCGACCTCGTTTACCGAGGCGTAGATGGCCATCTCCGGTTGCCTGAGGATCACGTCGGCCACTTTTCTCAAGGCGGTTTTCAGGGAGGGGTAAAGTCCCCGAAGCCTGATCAAGGTGCCGGTTTGTGTTTCTCGATTGATGATGTCCGGGGACATGGTATCCATAACCTGATCTCCATTTTTTAAATATAAAATAATTAAACTCCACTTTAATATAATATGGTGGAAGAAGTAAAGGTGAGACTTCAGCCTGTTTTAGCCCAGCTCCGGCCAGGACTTGGACCTCCTTGCCCGAAATCACAGCAGGCGCTGGACCATTTCCAGGGCTTCCTCCCGAGTCCGGATCGTGCCCTCCCATTGGGCTTCCTCCACCGCGGTGAGCAATTGCCGGAACCGGGGACCCGGTTTGAGCCCCAGGCGAATCAGGTCATGGCCGCTGACCAGCCTGGGATGGCGTTCTTGCGGCTCCAGACGCTCTCTTAAAAACTGCAAGGCCGCATCCGCCAGATCCGCCAGCACCGCCTCGGAATCCGCGGGCTTCAGGGGGCCCTGGCCCGCCAGGCTGTCAGCCATGGCCAGGGCAAAGAGGCCGGGCAACTCCGGCCGGGCCGCCCTTACCAGCCGCCCCAGGGCCCGAAAGCTGAGCTCCCGCTCCCGAAAGGCCGGCAACAACAGAAATGGCCGCATGTGCATCTGGATCAGGCTGGTTACCGTCTTGGTCTCAGCCTGGCTGCACCTGAGACGCGCGGCCACCCGGCTGAAAATCTCCAGCCCCACCTTTTCATGGTAATAGAAAGTGTAGCGCTCCGGCTGGCTGCGGCGCTCCTGCACCTGGGGCTTGCCGGCGTCGTGAAACAGGGCGGCCAGTTTCAAGAGCGCCGCCTTGGGGGGCGTCCGGGCGTAACGGACCACTGCCGCCGCCATCTCCCCCAAATAAGCCGTAGGCGCCGCCAGCACCTCCTCCAAAGCGGCCAGGGTCGCCAGGGAATGGCCATAGACATCCAGGTGGTGGTAGCCATTCTGCTCCACCCCCTTCATGCCCTCCAGTTCCGGGAACACCTGCCTCAGAAGGCCCACCGCCTCCATCAGCCCCAACACCGGGGCGGCCGCCGGCGCCGCCAGGAGCAGGAACAGCTCCTGGTGCACCCTTTCGGCCGCCACCCGGGAAAATTCCGGCGCCGCGGCGCCAATGGCCGCGGCGGTCTCCGGGGTCACCTGAAACCCGTGCGTGGCGGCAAACCGGTAGGCCCGGAGGAGGCGCAGGGGATCGTCCCGGAAATTTTGCGCCGCCACCATGCGCAGCCGGCCCCGGGCCAGGTCCGCCAGGCCGCCCCAGGGATCGATGAGCTCCGGGGGGGTCTGCCCCAGAATCGCCTTCAATTCCACCGCCAGGGCATTGAGGGTGAAATCCCGGCCTCCCAGATCCCCTTCCAGGGTGGGGGCCCGGAATTCGGCCAGGTCCAGGATCTCCCCCTGCCAGACCACCCGGGCGGTGCGCTCGGTTTCGTCCAGGAGGACATAGGTGCCGCCCAGGGCGGTTGCCAGGTCCCGGGCCAGTTCCAGAGTCCGGGAGGAGACCGCCAGGTCCAGGTCCTGGACCTCTCTCCCCAGGGCCAATTCCCGCACCGAGCCGCCCACCAGATAGATCGCCAGGGACCGGCTTGCCGCCAGCTCCGCCAGCTTCTGCAAGGACCGCCGCTTGGCCAGGGCCCCCAGGCCCTCCTGCAGGTTGCGGCGCAGAATCCCGGTTGCCAGGGGCTCCCCGGCTGAGGTAAACTGGTGGGGTAACTTCGAGGTGTCGATGCGCCGATCTCCCTGAATGAGGTTGAGGGCCGCGGCAGGCGCTACCCCTGAGGCTGGTTGCAGCCCTGGGGTCGCAATGGCTATGCCAGGGTTATTCTTATATTACATAAAATACTCTTTCACAAGTTTTCATGTCAACATTGCATTTTCTTAATGGTTTTTTGGCGTAAATACTTTTATTAAATCGCCCCAGGCCCAGGAAGCATGGCGGTGGCGATCTCAAAGGACGGCCCGTATAGATGGTAGCCCGCCCCGGCAAGACCGTGTTTATCTGTCAGAACTGCGGCTACCAGGCGCCTAAATGGCTGGGGCGCTGCCCCGACTGCGGCGCCTGGAGTTCAATGGCCGAAGAGCTGACCCCCGCCGCCGCCGGGCCTGAGATGCAGTTGCCCCCCCGGCGCCGCGCCCCCCGGCCTTTGGTCCAGATGGACACGCCCCCCGAGGTCCGCCAGGTGAGCGGCCTGACGGAATTCGACCGCACCCTGGGAGGCAGCGTGGTCCACGGCTCCGTGGTCCTCCTGGGGGGCGACCCCGGCATCGGCAAATCCACCCTGA
>CAYNMI010000261.1:0-3817 GCA_964398095.1 uncultured Desulfobacca sp. | reverse complement strand
AAGCCCGGAAAATCTGGCGGCAGAGAAATCTGGCCGGCCTGGACCAATTGCCCCGGCCTCTGGACAAACTCCAGAAGCTCCTGGAAAATTACCGGGATAACTATTTGGCCGACGCGGAGAATTTTCCCGGCGGGTGTGTATTTGTCACCTTGGCGGTGGAACTGAACGACCAGCAACCCCACCTGGCCAGGGAGGTGAATGAGGGTTTCGAGAGGCTCAAGACCATGATCAAGCGGCTCCTGGACCAGGAACAGGCGGCCGGCCGCCTCCGGGACGGCATTGATACGGGCATGGTGACCGAGACGATTTTCTCCGGGATTCTGGGGGCCTGTGTCTCCTATACCTTGGATAAGTCCAAGGAGAATCTGGATCAAACCATCAACAGCCTCATTGCCTTTTTAGGCATGATCCGGGCCTGACCCGGATCCATAAATGCGGGCCCGGCAGCCATTCCGGCAAGGCAGAATTTGCAGACCAAATTGGCAAGCATTCGGACTTAATTTGACAGGAGGTAGTCAGCATGGACTTTAAGTTATCGGAACGAGAAGAATTGCTCAGAAAGTCGGCGAGAGAGTTTGCCGAGAGTGAGATCACCCCGAGAATTGACGCCATGGAAGAAACGGGGGATTTTCCCGGGGATCTTCTGAAACCCCTGGCCAAAATGGGGATCACGGGCATCATTGCCCCGCCGGAGTACGGCGGCGTCGGATTGGGATATCTGGCCCGAACCATCGTGTTGGAAGAAGTGGCCCGGGTCTGTGCGGCCGTTGCCATGGCCATGCAGGTCCACCATATGGCCATTGCCGCGCTCAAAGATTTCGGCACAGAGGACCAGAAAAAGCGGTATATTCCCCCCCTGGCCCGGGGTGAAACCATGGGCTGCGTGGCTATCACCGAACCTTCCGGGGGCTCGGACGTCTTGGGGATGCAGTCCACCGCAACCCTTAAGGGCGACAAATGGATTCTGAACGGCAGAAAGTGCTTCATCACCAATTCCCATACGTCCGACTATTGGGTCGTGGTGGCCAAAACCGGCGAGGGCTCCAAGGGTTTGACGGCCTTCATCGTGGATAAAAACGCCCCCGGCGCCAAGGCGGGGCGCGTGGAGCATAAATTGGGGCTCCGGGGTTCCAATACCGGTGAGCTGGTGTTCGATAACTGTGAATTGCCCCGGGACCGGATGTTGGGCCAGGAAGGCGGGGGCCTGGGAGTGGGCCTGAAAACCGTCAGTGAAAGTGGCCGCACCGGCATGGCCGCGGTGGCCCTGGGCACTCTCCAGGCCTGCTATGAGGAGGCCGCAAAATTCGCCAACGAACGGGTGCTGTACGGCAAACCCATCGCGTTTCTCCAGGCCATCAGCTTTCACGTGGCGGAGATTTATACGGAACTGGATATCTGCCGGCTGCTCTGTTACCGGGCCAGTTGGATGAAGGACCAGAATCTCCGGTTTGATACGGAAAGCGCCATGGCCAAATACTATACCTGTGACGCCGCGGCGCGCTGCGCCAAAAAGGCCATCGAAGTGCACGGCGCTTACGGCATCTTGAAAGAATACAAGGTCCAGCGCCTCTTGCGGGATGCCATGGTGACCATCTCCGCCGGCGGCACCGGGGAAATTGGCAAGGTGGTGGTGGGCCGGGCCGCTTTGGCGCCGTTCAAGAAGAAAGATTAACCGGTACGGGCCATGGAGCGAGTGATTGTCTGCGTCAAGCCGGTGCCCGATCCGAAGGATTGGGATCGGCTCCGGATGGACCCCGTGACCAAGACCTTGGTGCGCGAGGGCATCGCCAGCGTCATTAACCCCTTGGATAAACACGCTATCGAAGCGGCCCTGGAAATTAAGGACGCCCACGGCGCGGAAGTGGTGCTCCTGTCCATGGCCCCCGAGGCGTCGTTGCCGGTGTTGCGGGAGGCCCTGGCCATGGGGGCCGACCGGGCGGTGCTGCTCTCGGACCAGTGGTTCGCGGGCTCGGACACCCTGGCCACCTCACGGATTCTGGCCGCGGGGATCCGCCGCCTGGAACCCTATGACCTGGTTTGCTGCGGCAATTTCACCCTGGACGGCTCCACCGCCCAGGTGCCTTCCCAAATCGCCGAATTCCTCGGGATTCCCAATATCATGCACGTGGCCCAGATGGAATTCCCGGAGGCCCGGCGCTTGGCCGTAACCCAAAAGATCGAGCGGGGCTCTGTGAAACTGGCGGCCGACCTTCCCGTGCTCCTGTCGTTCACCAAGGAGGCCAATCAGCCGCGCTTTAGCACCTTTCTGGAAATCCTGGCGGCGGAAAACCGGGAGATCGCCATTTGGAGCAATGCCGACCTGCAACTGGGGGCCGGCCTCATCGGCCTGGGGGGCTCCCCCACCCAAATGGCCGATCTGCTGGTCCGCCGGCGGACCCGCCAGGGCCTGCGCCTCACGGGCAGTCCCGCGGAGATTGCCCAACGCCTGGCGGCGAAAATCCACCAATTGGGTGTAATTTAACCGGAAAGCGTGAACATGGAACCAACACAGATTTGGGTATTTATGGAGCAGCGGGCCGGGGTGCTGCAGGAGGTCGGCCTGGAACTGCTGGGCAAGGCCCGGGAACTGGCTGAGGCCGCGGGCGGGTCCGTGGCCGCCCTGCTGCTGGGCGCCGAGGTGGCGCCCCTGACCGACCGGATTATCGCCCATGGGGCCGATACAATCCTGGTGGCCGAACAGGCCTTATTGGAGCCGTATCGCTTACTGCCCTATACCGCGGTGCTGGCCAGGGCCTGCCAGGAGTACCGCCCGGCCATCCTGCTGTTCGGGGCCACCGCCATGGGGGTGGAACTGGCGGCCCGGCTGGCGGCCCGGCTCGGGACCGGCCTGTCGGCCCATTGCATCGATCTGAAGCTGGATGCCGACGGCAATCTCTTGCAGATGGTCCCCGGCTGGGGGGGCGGCGTGGTGGCCACCATCAAGTGCCCGGCCCATCGGCCCCAGATGGCCACCGTGATGCCCGGGGTGATGCAAAAGTGCGAACCTGCCCCGCGGTCCGGGCAGGTTATTCATTTGGCTGTTGGTGAAGATCCGGAGGTCGCCGGCCCCCAGGTCCTGGAAGTCTATCGGGAGGCAGCCAGGGAATTGCCCCTGGAGCAGGCCGAAGTGGTGGTGGCCGGCGGCTTCGGCATCGGGGGCAAAGAGGGCTGGAAACTGCTGGAAGAATTGGCGGGGCTCTTGGGGGGCGCGGTGGGCGCCACCCGGCCGCCGGTGGATGAAGGCTGGGCCCGGGAGGAGCAGATGATCGGCCAGAGCGGCAAGACCGTCCGCCCCCGTCTCTATATCGGCGTGGGCATCTCCGGCATGTCCCACCATGTGGTGGGCATGGACGGGTCCGAATTTGTGGTGGCCATTAATGCCGACCCCAAGGCCCCCATCTTCGAGGTGGCGGATATGGGCATCGTCGGGGACTATCGGGAAATTATCCCCCTTTTACTGGAGGAGATTCGCCGGCTCAAGGGTAGCGGGGTGCCGGCCCCGGGGGCCTCGGCCTAGAGTCATGCTTCATAAATCGTATGGCAATTATTTCGTCTGGTCCTACTAAAACCTGTTTTAAAGCCCCCCTAGGAAAAAGGGGTATTTAAGGGGATTTTCAGGCGGTTATAAAAATCCCCCCTGCCCCCCTTTAGAGAAGGGGGGTAAAATCCTGGCTTTTATTGAGGGTATTCCCTTAAAAGGAAAGTCATCTTATCTAAGACTCATCTTCGACAGCAAGAAAAAAATAGTATTGTGATAACAATATGTTAAGTGGTGCAAAAATGTTTTCGGCACTACAAGGTTTACAGGTTGACGGAG
>CAYNMI010000260.1:0-3823 GCA_964398095.1 uncultured Desulfobacca sp. | reverse complement strand
GGGGAGAGGGAGGGGGTGAGGGGGGGAAGTTTGATACGTTACCATATTTCTGAAATCTGGTGCTAAGTACCACCACACCTCAAATGCCTCCCCTCATCGACCTGAAAGAATTCACCCTCCCCGAACTGGAGCAGCTCGTGGCCGCCTGGGGCCAGCCGGCCTTCCGGGCCCGGCAACTGGTCAGATGGCTCTATAAAGGCGTCAGCGACTTCGAGGCCATGTCCGATATGGCCCGGCCTTTCCGGGGCGAGTTGTCCCGGCGGGCCCGGATCAGCGACCTTAAGGTGGACCAGGTCCAAATCGCCGCGGACGGCTGCCGGAAATTCCGGTTCGCCCTGGAAGACGGCAACTTGATCGAAGCGGTCCTCATTCCCGAGGACGGCCACGCCACCCTGTGCGTCTCCTCCCAGGTAGGCTGCGCCCAGGGCTGCCGGTTTTGCCTGACGGCCAAACAGGGCCTGATCCGCAACCTTAAGGCCGGCGAAATCGTCAACCAGGTCCTGGCGGTGCGCCGGGAACTGCCCGACGGGCTGCCCCTCACCAACCTGGTGTTCATGGGCATGGGCGAGCCCCTGGCCAATTTCACCGCCCTGGTGCGGGCCCTCACCGTGATCAGCGCCCCCTGGGGGCTCAACTTCTCCGCCCGGCGGCTGACCGTGTCCACCGCGGGCCTGGCCCCGTTCATCCCCCGGCTGGGTCTGGAGGCCCGGGCCAACCTCACCGTTTCCCTCAATGCCCCGGACGACGAGACCCGCAACCGGATCATGCCCATCAACCGGCGCTATCCCCTGGCCGAGCTTCTGGCCGCCTGCCGGGCCTTCCCCCTGCCGCGGCACCGGCGCATCACCTTTGCCTACGTGCTCATAGAGGGCCTCAATGACGCCCCGAACCAGGCCCGGCAACTGGCTCGGCTCCTCCGGGGCTTTCGGGCCAAGATCAACCTGATCCCCTTCAACCGCCACCCGCGCCTGCCCTATGGCCCGCCGCCGGAGGCGCGCACCCTGGAGTTCCAGGAAATTTTACGGCAAGCCAATTATACGGTGTTGATCCGGGAGAGCCGGGGGCAGGAGATCGGCGCCGCCTGCGGCCAGTTGGCCGCGGAGCCATCCGAATCGCCGGCTGACTGAACTCATGCCGTTTTCGGTTAAATCAATAGGAAATATCAGGCGGCCCCGGTCATTGGGTGCGACCCCAGGGCAGATTTTCTCGAGGCACCGTTGACCCATCCGGGCGGTCCACCGCCTGCTTGTAATCCCGCATCCCGATGCCCACCAGGCGATCCTTTTGAAACACCAGCGGCGTGTAGCCGCCCCGCACGGTGTTACTGTCCTCGAAATCCATGCTGTGGGTCAGGTAGAACAGGACGGTATAGCCGCCGCCGCTGTAATCTCCTGACTCCTTGATCCCGGGCGGTCCCATGAGGCCCAGCACTTCCGACTTGGTCATCCCCTTCTTCAATTCGTTCACATGGATATAGTTGGACCACATTTTCTTTTCGAAACGTTGATACAATATCTGGTCGCAACCCGCCGTCAAGATCACCAGAGCCAGTGAGAGGCGTAACCAAGCCATGCTTTTTCTCCTCAATCCAGGCTGAATCTACTATAGTCGGCGCCGCCAGGCCCGTCAAGCAAAGGTGTGCATCCCCGGCAGCCAGGCCGATTTTTCCCCGGCCCGGGGAGCTAATATCAGTTCACCCCGGAAAACCGCTCATTCGCATGGTCCCAGCCGCATGGCATCTCTGGGACTGGCATTAACCTGGCGCCGCGCTTAGTCCAAAATTACCGCCTCCCAGGCCCCCAGACTGACGCCAAAGCCTAGACTTCGCTTCCGGACCCCCAGACTAACCCCCTGGCTGGGAGACCCATCCGCGCCTGCCCCAGCCTGGCGCGCCGCGGCTTCATCCCCTCGGCAACCCCGGAATTCAGGGGTTTTCTTCCCATTGCTCCTCATAGCCGCAGGGTTCCTTGCGGGCCCGCTGGCGATAAAAATTCTTCAAACGTTGGCGAATACCGGCCCCTTCCGGTCCCATTTGCGCCAGAATCTGCTCCGTCAGGGGGGTCAACTCCTCGTGGGCCTTGATTTCCGTGCGCTTGTTGCGTTTCATCGGACCCTCTCCGAGATTTTTCTTCGCGTTAACTTCAACTTTCATGCCAGACGTTCAAGCTACGCAGGTATCTCTGAAAGCGCCCTTCAGCCGGCCCCCTTATACCAATTTCAGACTCAGATGCAACAAACTATCCGGCTAACATTATGAATTCCCTAAATTATTTTACCGAAAACTGAAAACCGAAAACCGAAAACGGTATTAAAGGGCCTCAGCCTTGCCGGCCGTCTCCCGATGACCTAGGAACCCCAGACCAGCCGGAAATAATTTTCCATGAACCGGCGAAACTCACGCCCCATGGCCGCCTCCTGGGCTACGGCCGTGGCGACCATGGTCTCGGGGTCGGCCCCGGACCCGGCCAGGGCCCACTCGCCGTCATGCTTGAGCCAGGTGGCCACATCCACGGCCGCGGCATGGTTATCAAACTGCAATCCCAGCACCCGGGGGTTGTCCGCCAAACCCAGGGCCTCCACCGGCACCCCCGCGGATTGCGCCAGGAGGCTGACTCCGGCCGGCAGGGGCGGCAGGACTCCCTGGCCGTGCCACTTGAACAGGTTGAGCTGGGCCGGCAACCCCTGAAAAACCGGATGCGCCCTGCCCCCGGGGGTCAGTTCGCCGGTGATGAAGCCCACGGACTTTTGGGGCAGGGGGCCTACCCGGCACCCCAGAACGTCCCCCAACAACTGGTGCCCCAAGCAAAATCCCAGATAGGCCTTCCCCCCGGCCAATGCTTCCCGGATGCGGGCCTTCAAGGGTATGAGGTAGGGAAATTTCTCCTCCTCATCCACATTGGGAGACCCTCCCAGGACAATCAGGCCGCCAAAGGGCGCCAGGTCGGGCAGGGGTTCCTCCCAGGCCCTGACCACCTGAAAATTGACCCCCCCCTCCAGAAGCGCCGCCAACAGGTGCTGTCCGGGGCCCTCCCAATCCATGTGCTGCACGATCAACAGGCTCTTGGCCGCCACGCCTACTTACCTCCCTGGTCTGAAAAGTTCAAGGTTCAAAGTTCAAAGTTACTGGGCGCCCTGCGCACCATCAAGCCAGGATGACGGCGGGCGCGGAGGCCCGCACCACCGGATTGTCCTTGATTCCTGGGCGGGCCGCAAGCCCATGCGAAACTAGTACTTGCTTGCGTAAATGAGCGCTATTTTTTCGGGGCTTTAAATTCCCCCCTTTTGTAAAGGGGGGTCAGGGGGGATTATATAACCGCTTGAAAATCCCCTAATTCCCCCTTTAGAACAGGAGGACTTATCTACCTCGACTCAATTAACGCTCTTATGAAAATCTATCGCTGATTTTAGCAGTGAAGTACTGGTTAGATAATTCCCGGCAACATTGTCCTCAAGGACATATTATACGAGAAGGGCAGGGGGGTCGCCAGGGCTATTCGCCCCCGGGCCACAACCTCCTCACCCCCGGCACGGCGTCTCGCCGCTGCCGGCGCATGCGAAAAGTTCATGACCCCAAAAATTGGCCATCCCCGAAAATGAAAATCTTTCCTAGGGGCAAGCCGGCGGCTCGCCCTTACGGGACTTCCCCGACAAAGCCGGCGCTTGTCAGAAGAAATTATGTGCGGCCAACCCGGTATTTATAGCCTTTGCCATAAATTCTTTCACCTTGGAGGTGCTCAAATCCCCCTAAATCCCCCTTTTTCGAAGGGTGATTTTATTAGCAATGCCTTATAGTTCCCCCCTTTATTAAAGGGGGGTTAGGGGG
>CAYNMI010000259.1:0-3849 GCA_964398095.1 uncultured Desulfobacca sp. | reverse complement strand
GGGTGATGAGGCCGGCGGTGCCGCCGTATTCGTCGATGACGATGGCGATCTGGGTCTTGCGTTCCACCAGGTCCCGCAGGAGGTCGCTGATCTTCTTGCTTTCGGGAATGAAGTAGGCCGGGCGCAGCAGCCGGTCCAGGTCCCAGGCGGGGTCGGGGGTCTGCCAGAAGACCAGGAGGTCCTTGGCCAGGAGGAGGCCCTTGATGTGGTCAATGTCGCCGTCGAAGACCGGGAAGCGGGAATGGCCGCAGGTCAGGACCAGGGCGATGATCTGGTCCCGGGGGGTGGAGCGCTCCACCCCCACCATCTCCAGGCGGGGCACCATGATTTCCCGCACCAGGGTATCTTTGAACTCAAAGATACTCTCGATGAGTTTGCCTTCCTGGCGGGTGATGAGGCCCCGTTCCTCGCCTGCATCGATGATTTGCTGGATTTCACGCTCTACATCTTCCGGTTGCGTGATGATCCGCCGGAAAAACAACTGCCGCAGGCGCTTGAACAAGCTAGAGTGCGGACTGTCGGCCTCTTCCATGCTCAGCCTCGCATCTGTTCCCGCTCCTGGCGCATAAGGCGTTCCACGGTCCGGATCTCCCGGGGGAATTCCAGGCCCCGGTCCAACACATTGATTTCGTGGCGCTCGATGCCGAACAGCTCGGTGGCGTAATCCACCGCCTGCTGATATTCGAAGTCCTTGCAGGAAAAGACATCCAGGCTGAGGTAGCCGCGCTCAGGAAAGGTGTGAATGCTGATATGGCTTTCCGCGATGAGGACAAAGCCGGAGAGCCCCCAGTCCTCAGGGACTTTGCCGTGATACTTGAAGGCATAGGGGGGCATGATCTTGGTCATGTGGATCAGATCCGGGCAGGTGTCCAGGAACTGGTAAATGAGATCCAGATTCGTCAGCCGCTCATAACTGCAGCCGTAACCGTCCAGGGTCAGGTGCAGCCCAAAGCCAACCGCCGGGTTTTTCAAATTTCCGTCCTCCTCGCACCCTAAGGTAACTCGTCACCGGGGAATGCCCGGCAGGCAAACCGTGCGCTGTGGCCAGCGCGGCTCCGAAATGCCGCCATTCCGGAGAAAATAAGGTCTTGGGCCCCGGCAACCGGTTCGGAGAGCACGAGGAAGGGAGCTTAACGCCCCAAATATGTTTTGCCCCGAAACCTTGCTAACCCCTTTCCTATACTGCAAAAGGGGTCATCCGCATATGCCCGTCCCTTATTCAAAAATTTATTCAATTAATATAACCTGGAGATAATCGCCGGTCAATAATTTTTTAGGGTTGGGGGGGCGGCTAAAGGCCGGAAGGCGATAATCTGCCAATAAGTGTTGACGCTCGGGAGATTGATGGTAAATTAAAAAGGTTATTAAGTATGGAGGAGGAGCCAGCCAGTGGCCATTATCGCCCCTTTCCGGGGGCTGCACTATAATCCCGCCAAGGCGCCCAATCTTACCGACGTGGTCACCCCGCCCTATGATGTGATCAAGCCGGCGGAGCGCCAGGCCTTTGCCGCCCGGCATCCCTATAACATGGTCCACCTGATCCTGCCCCAGGCCCGGCCCGGGGACGACCGGCTCGCCAACCGCTACACCCGGGCCGGGGCGCGCTTCCGCCAATGGGAACAGGACGAGGTGCTGGTCCGGGACCCGGCCCCGGCCTTCTACTACTGGGAGACCGATTTTCAGCATGCCGACCGCACCTGGACCCGGCGCGGGCTGGCGGCCCTGGTGCGGCTGGAGCCCTTGAGCGGGGGCGGCATCAAACCCCACGAGCAGACCTTTTCCGCGGTGAAGGCCGACCGCCTGGAGCTCTTTAAGGCCTCCCAGGCCAATTTCTCCCCCATTTTTTCTCTCTATCCCGACCCCGCCGACCGGGTGATGGGGCTGCTGAAAGGGGCCCGGCCCGACGCCCCCATGATGGCCTTTGAAGACACCCTGGGCTACAGCCAGCGCCTCTACCAGGTTACCGCGCCCGAGGCGGTCCAGGCCGTGCACCGGGCCTTTTTGGAGATGCCCCTGTTCATCGCCGACGGGCACCACCGCTATGAAACCTCCCTGAACTTTCAGAAGTTCATGAAAGAGCGCTATCCCCAGGCGTCCCCGGAAGCGCCCTTCAATTATACCCTCATGTACCTGTCCAACATGTTCGACCCGGACCTGGTCATCCTCATGGCCCACCGCCTCTTGGGGGGCCCCCGGCTGAAACAGTTGGAAGAGGCCCGGGTCATGGGGCGCCTGAAGGAATATTTCGAGATCGTCACCCTGCCCGCGGCCCACGAATTCGGCGAGGCCTACGAAGAATTTCTCCAGCAAACCCTGGCGGAGGTCCCGGCGGGAGAGAGCGCCTTCATTGTCCTGGGATTCGGGCGCAAGGCCTGGCGCCTGGTCATGCGGCCCGGGGTGCGGCAAAAGGTCCTGGCCCGGCAGATGCACCCGGCCCTGGCCCAATTGGATGTCGCGGTCTTGAACTACCTGATTTTTGAAAAGATCCTGGGACTCGACGCCCAGGCCCAGGATGATCCGGACACCTGCAAATACACCAGCAAGATCAGCGAAGCCGTGACCGCGGTGACCCGGGGCGAAGCCCGCCTGGCGTTTTTGCTCAACCCCACCCGCATCCAGCAGGTGCAGGAGGTGGCCACCGCCGGTCTCATCATGCCGCGCAAATCCACCTACTTCTACCCCAAGGTGATGACCGGCCTGATCCTGAGTGGTATCAATCCGGAAGAAGAAATCGTCATCCCGGCCTAGCCCCGGGCCTCCCGCCGGCCCCGGGGCATTCCTGGAAAGTCTTGCAGCCGGGTGCAATCACTGGTAAAGTTAAAAAAGGCTCTTTTAAGGAGACCTCCCCATGCAGGACCAGGAAAGGGGCAGTCAGGGGCGTATCCTGGTGGTGGACCAGGAGGAATGGTGCCGGGCGTTTTTGGCTTCGGTGATCAAACTCCTGGGCATCGAGGACTGCAAACTGGTGAGCACCGTGGCCGAAGCCCTGGCCGCCCTGGATGAAGCCGCCTTCGACCTGGTCATTACCGACCACCGCCAGCCCAATTATCAGCAACTGCTGGAAAACGCCCGTCTCCGCCATCCCGCTACCCGCTTCATCGTCATGCTGCAGCAGCGGACCCAGACCCACCAGTTCTTTTACCAGGAGCAGGTGGACATCGTCTACAAGCCCCTCGTCCTGGACGAAATCGCCCGGAAGATCCGCCACGCCATTCACCAGAAAAACCTGCGCCAGGCGGAAGAAGAACTCCGGCGGATGAAACAGGAAGCCCTGCGGCTTTTCCTGGGCTAGGGTAAAGCAGTAGCCAGTAGCCAGTAGCCAGTGGTCAGTAATTAGGGGGTGGTTAGTAGAAAGCAGGGCTATAGGGTTCGATTGACCCCTGACCTGCCTTAATCCCGTTTCCAAACTGTAGGGGCGGACCTGCGTGTCCGCCCTTAATCGTTCATAAGGCTTTAGCCGGGACCAGCGCATTTGAAGCGGTTCATAGTAAAACCCCCTCTCCCCTGTGAGGGGAGAGGGCTGGGGTGAGGGGTGGCTTCGCCGGTTGAGCACCCCCCCTCACCCTGCCCCCTGACCCCTGGCCCCGATAATCAAGCCGCGCCTGATTTATCTTGCCGCGGATCGGGGCCCAGTGAAAAGAACAATCGGCGGGCCTTTCCGGCCTTGCGGAAATCGGGCGCTTATAGTAGTTTTTGAATATTGAGGGAGGGGGCAGGGGCGCTGAGGAAAAGCCCCTGGCCCCCTCCCTCAGCATACCGCATACGGAGGAACCCCATGCAACCCATGTCCCGGGCCTTGATGAGCGTCACCGATAAGAGCGGCCTGGTGGAATTCGCCACCTTCCTGGC
>CAYNMI010000258.1:0-3864 GCA_964398095.1 uncultured Desulfobacca sp. | reverse complement strand
TTGGCCTTTATTGATGGCAGCCACGCCTATAAAGATGTGAAGTATGACTTTCTCCGGGTGCTGGAACGCTCCCATAGAAACACCTACATTTTTCTCCACGACACCAATATCTACATCCGGGAATTGCTCAACCACGCGGGGGTGAAAAAATGGCTACGGTTTCTCAAGCACCACGAAGAAGCCTTTGAAGTCATCAATTTCCCCTTTTCCTCCGGGGTGGCTTTAATCAGGGTCATCGACCCCTCAGCCTGGAAGAAACTGCATTGAGCGCGCTCATCATCACCCTGTCGTTGTTTACCCTGGGCGTGGCGGGATATTTTTATTGGCGCTATGTCTGGTTTTTCCGCAATCCCCCGCGGGTAACGCCGGCGGGGGACAATTTTGTCAGTCCGGCCGACGGTACGGTGGTTTATGTGAGTCCGGTAGACCCGCAGCAGGAAGTGATCACCATCAAGCAGGGGCTGGCCGCGGGCCTCACCGATATCGTCCGGGAAGACCTGCAGGCTCCCAAAGTCCTGATCGGCGTCTTTATGAGCCCCTTCAACGTCCACTACAATCGGGTGCCCTTTACGGGAAAGGTGGATTTTATCCACCACCATCCGGCGGTCTTCAAGAACCATTGTATGGGCGCCATGCACTGGCGCACCCTGTTGAAGCGCCCCCCCTTCTATAGGAACTCGCCCCATATCGTTACCAACGAAAGGACCGTGACCAAATTCAGCGGGATATTTAAAGGCCAGCCCCTATCTTACTATGTGGTTCAAATCGCAGGAAAAAGCGTGAAAGGCATTGACAGCTTTTTTGGCCCCGGGGACCGGTTAAATAAAGGCAAGATTTTTGGCATGATCCGGATCGGCTCCCAGGTTGACTTGCTGGTGCCGGATACCGGCGAAATGGCCGTCAAGGTGAAGCCCGGCGACAGAGTCCGGGCCGGAGAAACCGTTCTCATTGCTTGAAAATTACCCACCAAGGAGGACAGCGTGAAGATCGATTTGCATGTTCATTCCCGGTATTCCACCCGGCCGTCGCAATGGGTGCTCCAAAAACTGGGGTGTCAGGAATGTTACACCCAGCCCCAGAAGTTATATGCTATTGCCCAGGGCCGGGGCATGTCGTTAGTGACGATTACGGACCATAACACCATAAACGGCTGTTTGGATATCGCCCACCTGCCCGGCGCCTTCATCAGTGAGGAGGTCACCACCTATTTTCCGGAGGACGGCTGCAAGGCCCATGTGCTGGTCTATGATATCACCGAAGCCCAACACCGGGACATTCAAAAAGCCCGGAAAAATATTCATGATTTGGTGGCCTATCTGCGGGACCACCACCTGAGCCACAGCCTGGCCCATCCGCTCTGGGCCGTGAATGACCGTTTGACCCTGGAGCACTTCGAACAGTTTCTGCTGCTCTTTAAGACCTTCGAACTCAACGGCGCCCGGGACACCCAACTGAACGATTGGCTGAAGACGGTGCTCTCCCTGTTGACTCCCCGGGACCTGGAGGACATGCAGGACAAGTATCAGATAACCCCGCCCTTTGCCGAGCCCTGGAAGAAATACCTGACCGCGGGCTCGGATGACCATAGTTCCCTGAATATCGCCCGGTCGTTTACCCAGGTCAAAGGCGCCAAGAATTTAAAAAATTTTCTGGGCGAGCTGAATAACGGTAAGGCCCAACCCATGGGGAAGGCCTCCACCCCGGTAACGCTGGCCCATAACCTTTATAGCATTGCCTACCAATACTATAGAGAAAAATATGGCTTAGAAAAATATGCTAATTCCAACCTTTTTATTAATTTTTTTGAAAAATACCTCCAGACCAATTTAAATGGCAGCAAGTCGTTACCCAAGTATCACTATCTCAAGCACAAGATTAGAAATTATTTCAAAGCCTCCTCCGCCAATGAAACTATTCTCTCTTTAATTACCCAGGAAGCCAGCAAGGTTACTTACGTAAAACCCAATGGCAATCCCGAAAAACAATGGCTACAGATCCTCAACGATATTTCCCATAATATTCTCCAGCAATTTCATAAACATTTCCGCAAGGCCCTGTTGGATGCCAATTTCATCGAGGTGGTTAATTCCATTACCTCCAGCGGCTTAATTTACCTGGGCTTGGCCCCTTATTTCGCGGCGCAGGCCTCATTTGCCAATGACCGCTGCCTGGGGGAAAAGATCGTCAGCACCTTTTTTGCCCGGGGAGCCGGCAAAGATGACGAGCTTCCCGCCATCCGCCTGGCCCATTTCACCGACACGTTTTACGAGGTGAACGGCGTGGGGCTGTCCCTAAGACGGCAGGTGGAAGCCGCCAACCACACCAACAAAGACTACACCGTGATTACCTGCGACCAGGTGAATGACTCCCGGCAGAAAGGGGTGCGCAACTTCAAGCCGGTGGGGGTCTTCCATTTGCCCGAATATCCGGAGCAGAAGTTGTTCCATCCCCCGGTGTTGGAGATGCTGCATTATTGCTATGAGCATAATATCACGCATATCAAGGCGGCCACTCCGGGCCCCATGGGCCTGGCGGCCCTGGTCATCGCCCGGATGCTGCGCTTGCCCTTATGGGGGACGTATCATACCGCCTTGCCCCAGTATGCCCAATATCTGACCGAAGACAAGGCCATCTACCATTTCATGTGGAAGTATATGGTCTGGTTTTACAACCAACTGGACCTCATCTTCGTGCCCTCCCACAGTACCGCTGAAGAGTTGCAGCAGCATGGGGTCGAGGCCGCCAAGATGCAGGTCTTCCCCCGGGGCGTGGACCTGTCCCGGTTTAATCCCGCCAAGCGCAACGGTTATCTGGAGAGCCATTACGCGCTCGCAGAAGGCGTCAAGCTGCTCTATGTGGGCCGGGTGTCAAAAGAAAAGAACCTGGAGCTGCTGGGCCAGGTATTCAAGGCGTTGCTTAAGCGTTACCCCGACCTGCATCTCATCGTGGTGGGGGACGGGCCCTATCTGGAGACCATGCGGGAGGAGCTGGCCGGCACTCCTTGCTTGTTTACCGGCTACCTGGAGGGGGAAGACCTGGCTGCGGTGTTCGCCTCCTGCGATCTTTTTGTCTTTCCCAGCACCACGGATACCTTCGGCAACGTGGTGCTGGAAGCCCAGGCCTCCGGCATCCCGGTGATCGTCAGCGATTCCGGGGGGCCCCAGGAAAATGTCATTCCCGGCCAAACCGGGTTCATCGTTCCCGGCAACGATGCCGACAGCCTGCTGGTGGCCATAGAGGCCCTGCTGGCCGACCCGGTTCGCCTGAAGCAAATGGGCCAGGCGGCCCGCCACTATGTGCAGGCGCGCTCCTTCGAGAATGCTTTCCAGGCAACCTGGAAACTATATGAACAGGCGGCCACGAAGTCTCTCCAGCAGGAAGCCCCTCCGGCGCCAATCTATAATTTCAGCTAAGCATCTAAAATATTTCCTCCTCGTTCCCAAGCTGAGCTTGGGAACTTCTGGGTGGCCCAGGCTTTCCAGCCGGTGCTGACGCAGGCTAAAGCTTGCGGTTACCCTTTTAAAACTGCCAATATGGGGCAGTATAGAACCTATTGCAAAACCTCTCTCATGGTCCCAAATTCTTTTTCAATCAAAAAAATGTTTGGAAGCGGTGATTTAAGTCCCCCTTTGGAAAAGGGGGATTTAGGGGGATTTTTCCCAGTTATGAAAATATCCCCGATAATCGTTTTTCTAAGAGAACTGATTATTTTCCATCTCCAGTCTATCGAGTACTCTGGAATTTGGTTTTGCAATGGCTTCTAGACCCTTCGCTGACACTCAAGGTGATAAAAAATAGAACTTTGGAAGTGGCTTGTAGGCAAAATGCTGCCGGACAGGCGGGAATTAGGAGGGAGTTAAATCG
>CAYNMI010000257.1:0-3904 GCA_964398095.1 uncultured Desulfobacca sp. | reverse complement strand
TTTGGCCAGATTGCCGCGGCCAATGCCTTGAGTGACGTCTACGCCATGGGCGGGCGCCCGCTGACGGCCCTGAACATCGTCTGCTATCCCAGCAAGACCGTGCCCAAAGAGGTGCTCCAGGCTATCCTGGCCGGGGGCCTGGATAAGATTCACGAGGCCGGGGCCCTGCTGGTGGGCGGCCACAGCGTCGATGATACCGAATTGAAATACGGCCTGGCCGTGACCGGGGTGGTCCACCCGGAACGGGTGCTCAGCAACGGCGGCGCCCGGGTGGGCGATGCCCTGCTCCTGACCAAGCCCCTGGGCACGGGGGTCATTGCCACCGCGCTGAAAGGGCGTCTGGCGTCGCCTGAGGCGGAGGCCGCGGCCATCCGGGTCATGACGGCCTTAAACCGGCTGCCCGCGGCCTGTCTGGATAACCTGGCGGTGCACGCCCTCACCGATATCACCGGCTTCGGCCTCCTGGGGCACTCCCTGGAAATGGCCGGCGCCAGCCACGTCGAAATCACCTTCTGGGCCCATCAGGTGCCGGTGCTGGCTGCGGCCCGGGAGTATGCCGCCATGGGGCTGGTGCCCGCCGGAAGTTTCGCCAACCGCAACTTCTGCGCCAAAAGCCTTCTAGTGGCGCCGGGAATCGACCCCCTGCTGGTGGACCTCTTGAGTGACGCCCAGACCAACGGCGGCCTGCTCCTCTCCGTGCCCCCCGACCAGGCGGCGCCCTGGCGGGAATGCCTGGCGGGGCACGGCATCCAGGCGGCTCGCATCGGCGAGGTGACCGGCCAGGCCTCCGGGCGGATCAGGCTGGAACCATGAGATGCATCCTGGTGATCCTGGACGGAGTGGGTGACCGGGGGATTGCGGCCTTTGGCGGCAAAACCCCCTTGCAGCAGGCCCGCACCCCCAACCTGGACCGCCTGGCCGCCCTGGGGATGAACGGCCTCCTCCACCCCTGGCGCCAGGGAATCGCCCTGCCCAGCGAAATGGCGCATTTCCTCCTGTTCGGCTACGACCGGGAGGATTTCCCGGGCCGGGGTTATATCGAGGCCCTGGGCGAGAACCTGGAGGTCGGGAAAGATGACCTGGCCCTCCTGGCCAGGATCTTTTCCGTCCGGGAAGACCGGGGCCACCTGATTCTGGAGGTGGAAAACCCCAGGGTCGACCCGGAGACCTGCCTGGCCCTGCAGACGGAGATCAGGCACTTCCGCCATGCAGACCTGGATCTGGAGTTTATCCCCACCGGGGGGATCAGGGGCATCGTCATCGTCAAAGGGGAGGGGGCCGCGGCGATCACCGACTCCAACCCCATCTATGAAGGGCGCCCGCTCATGGAGGTGCTGCCCTTTGCCGCGCATCGGGAGAGTCTCCCGGCCCGCCGCACCGCTGCCGCCCTGAACCGCTATCTGACCTGGTGCTACCACCGCCTCTCGGCCCATCCGCTGAACGACCAGAGAAAGAGGGCGGGCCTCCCCCCCATCAACGCGGTGGGCACCCAACGCCCCGGCCGCTGGCAGCCGGTGCAGCCCTTCCCGGAGAAGTGGGGTCTCAGATCCCTGGCCATCGCCTCGGGGCCCCTTTACCAGGGCTTGAGTCAGTACCTGGGTCTGGACCGGCAGCCGGTGCGCGACACGGACCGGCCCGGTGCGGACCTGAAGGAACGGCTGCAACTGGCCGCGGCGGCCGCGGCTTACGATTTTATCTACGTCCACACCAAGGCCCCGGATGAGGCGGCCCACACCAAGGACCCCCGGATCAAGCGCGCCGTGCTGGAGGAATTGGATAAGGCCTTTGCCGTGGCCCTGGAGGATATCGTGTCCGACCCGGATAACCTCCTGGTGATCACCGCGGACCATTCCACCAACAGCAGCGGCCGAATGATCCACTCCGGGGAAAGCGTGCCCCTGTGCATGATCGGCCGCTATACCCGCCGGGATGCGGTGCCGCGCTTTGACGAAGTCAGTTGCGCCGGCGGCGCCCTGGGGACCGTGCGCGGCCGGGAACTCATGTACCTGGTGCTCAATTTCCTGGACCGCGGCAAACTGGACGGCCTCATGGACTCCCCCTGGGATCAACCCTTCTTCCCCGGCGCCTATAAGCCCCTATTAATCAAGCCGGAGGACGGCTGATGGTCCGGGGGCCGGCCACTGGAGGGATATGAGCTATGACTACGACCACTGAGATCGGCGTGGCCCACGGCCGCTTCCAGGTGCTCCACCACGACCATGTGAAGTATATTTTGGCGGCCAAGGCCCGTTGCCGCCACCTCATTGTGGGCATCACCAACCCGGACCCCAGCTTAACCCGGTTTGATCCAGCCGATCCGCACCGCAGCAGTCCGGCCGAAAACCCCCTGACTTACTATGAACGGTACGTTATCCTTAAAGCGGCCCTGCTGGAGCAAGGCCTGGACCACCGGGAATTTTCCCTGGTGCCCCTGCCCGTCAATTTCCCTGAACTCTATCAGTATTACGTGCCTTTGCAGGCCGTGTTTTTTCTGACCATCTATGACGACTGGGGGGAGCGCAAGCTGCAGATGTTTACCTCCCTGGGGCTGCACACCGAGGTTTTGTGGCGCCGGCCCGAGGCCGAAAAGGGCCTCACCTCCACCCTGATCCGCCGGAAAATCGCCCAAGGCCAACCCTGGGAGCACCTGGTGCCGGCCGCGGTGAGCACCCGGTTCGTCCAAATGGGCCTGGTGGAGAGAATCCGCCGATTGGCCGCCGGGAGCTGAGCGAGGCTGCAACCCGACCCTCAGGATCAACTGGGCCGGCGATGCCTTGACAAAGATCAGCGCCTCAGCTTTAATACAGCTAAAAATCCACGGCATTCAAACTGGTTATTGGCCGGCCGGCAGGCGCCCCCCGCCGCAGGGCGAGGCGTCCCTTGGCCGCCGGCCCCGCGGCAAAGGAGGCGACCATGCGAACCCGGGAACGGATGTTGCCCGTGGGCTGGTATCCCGCCAGCCCCAGCGCCTGCAAGGCGGAAATCGACCAATTCATCGCCGGGACGCCGCCGCTGCCCGCCGGAACCAAAGTCTACGGCGGCATCGTGCCCCATGCCGGCTGGTATTTCTCCGGCCAGGCCGCGGCCCGGGTGTTTTTCCTGGCGGCTAAGGCCGCCCAGCCCCAAGTGGTGTGCGTCTTCGGCGGCCACCTGGGAGGCAGCTCGCCGCCGCTCCTGGTCACCGACGACACCTGGGAGACCCCCCTGGGAGACCTGCCCCTGGCCACGGAATTTTATGCGCCCCTGGCCAAACGCCTCACCCTCCGGGAAGAGCACCCCGGCGACAACACCATCGAGGTGCAACTCCCCTTCGTCAAGTACTTTTTCCCCCAGGCCAAGGTCCTGGCCCTGCGCTCGCCCCAGTCCGCCACGGCCATCGAGTTGGGGCAGGCCGTGAGCGCGGTGGCCAAGGAGCTTAAGGTCAGCCTCCTGGCCTTCGGGTCCACCGACCTCACCCACTACGGCCCCAACTACGGCTTCTCCCCCAAGGGCTACGGCCCCGAGGCCCTGAAGTGGGTCAAAGAAGTCAACGATAAACAATTCATCGACGCGGCCCTGAAACTGGACGCCGCCGGGATCATCCAAACCGCCACGGCAAACCAGAACGCCTGCAGCCCCGGGGGGGCGGCCACCGCGGTGACCGTCGCCCAGGCCGCCGGCGCCACCAAGGCCGCCCTGATCGACTACTACACCAGCTACGACATCATGCCCGCCGACAGCTTCGTGGGGTATGCCGGCATCATGCTGGAAGGGTAGGGGGGTAAGAAAATGATGTGGGGGAAGGGCCAGGCAGATGATCTCCCTGCCCTCCCCGCACATCCCCCTCCCAACCCGAATTATACCGTTTTTGGTTTTCCGTTTTCAGTTTTCCGTAAAATAATTTAGGGAATTCATTATGTTAGCC
>CAYNMI010000256.1:0-3912 GCA_964398095.1 uncultured Desulfobacca sp. | reverse complement strand
CGTTTGCCAAAAGTTCCTTCCTCTTATCCCCTCTCCCCCCAGCGGGGGGAGAGGGATAGGGTGGGGGGGATAAGAAAAAACTTTTGACAACGAGTATAATCTTTTCATGCTATGCGGGTGGGCCGCAGGCCCATGAGCAACTATCCCGATTCAAGCTCCGGTTTCACGGGGCTTTCGTTTTTTTGTTTACCGGACGGTCATTCAATGAGACTATATTTCAAAACGAACCGGGGGATGGATAGGCACTTCTATGGAAAAGCCATGCTCTTCTCTCAAAATCTGGCAAGAATTGTATCATGCCGCCGATGAATTCAAAAAAATCCAGCCCTGGAAATGGCTGTATGATTCCGATATCTTCGGCGTCCGGAACCCTCTTGACAGCGAGATCGGTTATTGCTCCGTTATGGGCGCCCTAGGGGAAGTATTCTCCTTGATGATGTATTTGGGATCCGACGGCTTGGCGGTTTATTCCGATGCCCTCTCCGGAAAACTGGCGCCCCAAGATATGCTCTTCCATATGCGCGGCCTGATGGCCTCCTTTGAGGACCGCGCCGAACTGACGAAATCCGATTATCAGGTGATTAAAGATTTAGGGCTTAAGTTCAGGGGGCGCGGAGCCTGGCCCCTCTTCCGCAGTTACCGGCCGGGATATCAGCCCTGGTATCTGGAAGAGGCGGAAGCGGTATTCTTGACCCTGGCCCTTGAGCAGGCCACCCTGGTAGCGCTCCGGCTCAACGCCTCCAAGGACTTATTAACCCAAAAAGGCCAAGGCTATTATTTGGTGCGGGTGTCGGAATCGGTGGAAGGCCGGCTCCTCTGGCGGGACGAGTGGCTAAAACCCGCACCCGTCCCCCCTAAGCCGTCGTTTCCCCCCCAGCCGCCTGAGCCACAATCACCGAAGATCAAAGACATCCCCAAGACGCGTCGCGGCACCTGGGAAATAGATACGGCTTTTTTGTCTCTTGCAGTTCAAGAAAAAGGCCGGCCCTTTTTCCCCATAATGTTACTTTGCGTTGACCATGATTCCGGCTTGGTATTGTTGGCCGATCTGGACTCCGTTGCCGAATATTCCCATACCTTCCAGGAAAAATTATTGGCTCTCTTCGAAAGGATAGGGTTTCTCCCCGAACTCATCATGTTTCAACAGCATGACCTGCTTAAACTTTTCGAACCGATAACCACCGCCTTGAACATTAAGGCAAAGAAGGTTAAGAAATTAAAAGTATTGGATTCGATACGCCAACACCTTGTGGGATATCTCGGATCTTGATAACTTCGCTCAAACCTCACCTCCTGGCCATTTCCGCCTCCCTCATCATCGGCGCGAGCCTGATGGCCGTGAAGTTCCTGGCCTTCTATCTCACCGGTTCCGCCGCCATCCTCTCCGACGCCCTGGAGTCCATCATCAACGTCGTCGCGGCCGGCTTCGCCCTGGCCAGCATCATCATCGCCGCCAAGCGCCCCGACCCCAGCCACCCTTACGGCCACGGCAAGGTCGAATTTTTCTCCGCCGGCTTCGAAGGCGCCCTCATCGTCCTCGCGGCCTTGGGGATTTTCTACGAGGCCTGGCCCCGCCTTCTCCATCCCCAGGCCATCCCCAGGCTGGAAAAGGGCCTGTTCCTCATCCTGGGCACCGCCCTGGTGAACCTCTGCCTGGGCGCCATCCTGGTGATGGTGGGCCGCCGCACCAAATCCATCGTCCTCATCGCCGACGGCAAGCACGTCCTCACCGACTTCTTTACCACCGGTGGGGTGGTCCTGGGTTTGGTGGGCGTCTACTTCACCGGCTGGAACTGGCTGGATGGCGCCGTGGCCTGCCTGGTCGCCCTCAATATCCTGGTCACCGGGGCCCGCCTGGTCCACCAGGCCGCCGCCGGACTCATGGACACCTCGGATCCCGAGCTCCTGGAGGAGATTTGCCAGGTCATCGCCGCTCATCGCCGGCCCATGTGGATCGACATCCATCAACTCCGGGCCCGCCGGGCCGGCGCCCGCGTCTTCATCGACTTCCATCTCATCCTGCCCCGGGACCTCTCTCTGGAAGAGAGCCATGACGAAGTCAAAAAACTGGAAAATATCCTCAACGATTACTTTGCGGGTCAGGCCGACATCCTCATCCATGCTGACCCCTGTATGGATCCGGAGTGCCCCATCTGCGGGCTCGAGTCCTGCGAGCATCGCCGGGCCGGCACCCGGATGCTGCCCCTCTGGCGGGCCGACACCCTCACCTGCGACGGCCCCCATAAAACCCCGGATTCCCCGGATGAGCCGGAAAATTGATCTAATCCTTGGCGTCTTGGCGCCTTGGCGTGAGATAATTTTTTCTACCTTTGCGCCTTTGCGTCTTGGCGTGAAATAATTTTTTTTACTCCAAGCTCACCCCTTTAGAGGTAACCCTATGGCATCCAAACGCATCCTCATCGTCGGGGCCGTGGCCCTGGGGCCCAAGGTGGCCTGCCGCCTCAAACGCCTCCGCCCCGACTTCGAAGTCACCATGGTGGACCAGGGCGAATACATCTCCTACGGCGGCTGTGGCATTCCCTATTACATCTCCGGGGACCTCAGCGACATCAAGGAGCTCATGAGCACCAGCTTCCACATGCTCCGCACCCCGGAATTCTTCGAAACCGCCAAGGACGTCCGGGTCCGCATCCGCACCCGGGCCCTGGCCCTTGACCGGGACCAAAAACTCCTCCACCTCCGGGACCTGGAATCCGGCCGGGAGGAAGACCTTCCCTATGATTACCTGGTCCTGGCCACCGGCAGCCGTCCCCGGCCCCTGCCCGTGCCCGGCGCCGACTTGCCCGGAGTGATGAGCATCGCCGGTCTCCCCGCGGCCATGGCCGTCCGGGACCGGATCGCCAAGGGTCAGGTGGGCACAGTCGTGATCATCGGCGCCGGCGCCATCGGCGTCGAAATGGCCGAGGCCGTCAGCGACCTCTGGGGCCTGGAGACCACCCTGGTGGAGATCGCCCCCCAGGTCCTCCCCGGCATCCTGGAACCCGGTCTGGCCCGCATGGTGGCCCGGCACCTCCGGGACAAGGGCATCGCCCTGCACCTGGAGGAAACCGTCCGGGAAATCCGGCCCCACTCCGGCGCTGACCATGCCCTGGAGGTGGTCACCGGCCAGCAAACCCTGCCCGCCGACCTGGTCATCACCGCGGTGGGGGCCGTCGCCAACTCCGACCTGGCCCGCCAATCCGGCCTCCTGGTCTCTCCTACCGGCGGTATCGTGGTCAACCGCCGCCTCCAGACCTCCGACCCGGATATTTACGCCGGGGGCGACTGCATCGACAACCACCACCTCATCACCGGCCAATCCGTGTACTTCCCCTCCGGGTCCCTGGCCAACCGCCAGGGCCGGGTCATCGGCACCAACCTGGCCGGGGGCGCCGCCGCCTTTAACGGCATCGTCGGCTCCTTCACCCTCAAGACCTTTGACCTGGCCGTCGCCGGCGCCGGCCTCAACCTGGCCCAGGCCCGGCACGCCGGCTTTGACCCGGTGGCGGCCCTGGTCATCCAGGCCGACCGGGCCCACTTCTACCCCACCCAGGATCTCATGTACCTGAGCCTGGTGGCGGATAAAAAAACCCGCCGCCTCCTGGGGGCCCAGGGGATCAGCCACAACGGCGACGCCCTGGTGGGCCGCATCAACAGCATCGCGGCGCTTTTGCCCTTTAAGGCCGACCTCGCCGACCTCGCCAACCTGGAGGTGGCCTACGCCCCACCCTTCGCCGCCGCCCTGGATATCGTCAACGCCCTGGCCAACACTCTGGAAAATATCCTGGATGGCTACAACCGCACCATGGAGGTGGCCGACTTCGAGCAATGCTTCCTCACCGACAAGGCCGCGGACGCCATCTGCCTGGACGTCCGGGGCGCGGCCAACGCCGCCCCCTACGTCGACCTCTT
>CAYNMI010000255.1:0-3922 GCA_964398095.1 uncultured Desulfobacca sp. | reverse complement strand
CCAGGCCCACGATATGAAACCCGGCGAACAGGGCCTCCACCTGGGAGACCTTTTTGAGGATGGCCCGGCGCTCCCCCCGCTGGGGCGGCTCCACCACCTGGGGCTCGGGGGTGGCGGCCGGGGCGGGAATCCGGCCGAAATACCGATCCACCAGGTCCCGGGCCCGTTCCGGCTGTATGTCCCCGGCGATGACCACGGTGATCTTGCCGGGGTGGTAGTGGCTGCGGTAGTAAGCCAGGCAATCAGCAAGGGTCATGCGGTGCAGGTCCTGGTCCCAGCCCACCACCGGCCAACCGTACGGGTGCTGGGTATAGGCGGTGGCGAACAACTGCTCTTCCAACAGCCCGAAGGGGCTGTCCACGGAGCGCAGCTTGCGTTCGCTGATGACCACCTGGCGCTCCGGCTCAAAAGTGTCGTCGTCCAGCTTCAGGTGGAGCAGGCGGTCGGCCTCCAGCTTGAGGCCCAGTTCCAGGTGCTCCCCGGGCAGGTTTTCGAAGTAAGAAGTATGGTCTTTGGTGGTGAAGGCGTTGATCTCCCCGCCCTTGGCCTGGAGGATGCGGGAGAACTCCTCGGGTCCCAGGGTCTCGGTGCCCCGGAACATCAGGTGCTCGAAGAGATGGGAAATCCCGGTGATGCCCGGCAACTCATGGCGGGAGCCCACCTTGTAGTGAATCTGCAGGGAAACGATGGGCAACCGGTGATCCGGGAGCACGAACAGGGTGAGGCCGTTGGCCAGGGTGAAGCGCTCCAGGGTGATCTCCGGCTGCCAGGCCGCCGGATCAAACTGCCGGGATGGGGTCATAGAAAGTTCTCCTCCAGGGTTCGCTAAAATCCTTAAAATTGCCCAATGGGTGAATCGGGGGAAAAGGTGAAAAGGTTAAAAGGCGAAAAGGAAACTGCCTTAATTGATTGTGTTTTTCAACCCTTTCGCCTCTTTGCCCTCATGTATCGCCGGCGGATAGCCGCTCCATTTCAGGGCCAGGGCCTCGTCCACTTCCACCTTAATCGGGGTCTTGGTTTCAATGGGTATGGCCTTGGGCCGCGCCCCCGCCAGGACCCGCCGGGCCAGGTTGCCGATATCTTCCCCCAGGCGGCGGTAATCCAGGGCCACCCACAACACCGCGCCCCGGTGCTCCCCGTCGGGATAACCGCTGACCACCCGGACTTTCATGCGGCGGCCCCAGTCCAGCACCAGGGGCGCGTAGCGCGCCGCGCTGGCCGCCGGGGGCAGATAGATCACCCGGGCGCCCCGATTTATCAGCCGTTCCAGGCCGGCGCGGTCGGTGGCCGCCGCGGTACTGGTCTCGACCAGAGGCTGCACCCCAAAGCGCGGCGCTTCCTTGAGGAAACGCCGGGCCAGACCCGCCGCCACCCCGTCCGTGGGGTCATAGAGGAGGCCCCAGGGGCCGGGTCCCAGCAGACTGACGCCGTGCTGCAAGGCCGCGGTCAGGGGCGCCGGGGAGGCAATGCCGGTGACGTTCTCCTGGTGAATTTCGGGATGGGCCGGATCGTAAGCGGCCTTGGTAAAATAAGGGTCGGCCACCAGGCCGAAGACCACCGGAATCTGCTTCACCACCGGGGCCACCCAGCGGAGGGCCGGGGTGCCCAGCACCACCAGGAGCCGGGGATGCGCCTGCCGCAGGCGCCGCAAGGTTTCACGCCCCTGGGGCCCGAACTCCGGGACGCAGACCACTTCCAGGGGGACTCCCCCCAGTTGCGCCTGCAAGCCGGCCACCGCCTGGCGCAGCCGGGGCGAGTCCGGGGAGCCGAACACGATGACGGGACCTGAGGCCCGGCCGCAGCCCCCGATGATCAGGAGGCAGATGAGAAGCACCAGGGCCGGGAGTTTACGGCTGACGGTTTGCGGTTCTGGGTTGGCGGCCTCTGGTCTGGCGGGAATTCCCATGGCTTGATGATATGGCTGCAAAATCACCTGATAGAGATCACGAGTCCTCAGCCCCATGGAGACCACGCCTGCCGGCCCAAGGCGGGTCTTCCTTGCATCCGCCAACCGCAATCCAAAAACCGCAAACTCTAATGAATGATCTTGCCGATGCGGTCCCATCGCACCTGGAAGTCATTGGTATTCCAGGATAAATGGTAAATAAGACCCTTTAGCCCGCCCGCAAAGGCCTGGAAGAAAGATTCGCCGGGAGGTCCCTTCCAGGAAAAATAAATAATGAAGGCCCGGCCCCGGAAGTCATCCATGGGCACAAAGCCCCAAAAGCGGCTGTCATAGCTGCGATCCCGGTTATCGCCCATCATGAAATACGAGTTGGCGGGAACCACCACGGGACCGAAATTGTCCCGGGCCGACTCGGTGGGGTTCAGCGGGGGCGGGATAATCAGGGGGTCACTATGGATCGCCTGGGGGGTCACATATAACTTGCCGTTGATAAAGACTTGCTTATTAATAATCTGGACCCGGTCGCCGGGCAGGCCGATCACCCGCTTGATATAGTCCTTGGTGCGGTCCTGGGGAAAGATGAAGACCGCCACGTCCCCTCTGTGGGGCGTGCTGATGGGAATCCAGACCTTGTTGGTGAGCGGATTGCGGATACCGTAGCTAAATTTGCTCACCAGAAGATAGTCGCCGATGCGCAAGGTCGGTTCCATGGAGCCCGAGGGAATGGAAAAGGCTTGGGCGAGGAAGGCCCGGATCACCAGGGCCAGAATCAGGGCGATAAACAAGGCTTCCCCGTATTCTCGCCAGAAGGGCTTCTTCGGAGAACCGGGGCGCGGGCCAGCATCTCTTGGGGTCATGGATAGCATAGTTGGGCTTTATCGGGAACCGGCCGGAGTTGGCGGCCTGTCCTCTGGTAGCGGCCTTAATCCACCGGCTTAAATTGGTCTTGAGTGGCGCCGCAGATGGGACAGACCCATTCCTTGGGCAGCTTGTCAAACGGGGTGTTGGGGGGGACGTTATTATCAGGGTCTCCCTGAGCAGGATCATAGATGTAACCACAGATTTGACACTGGTATTGCTTCATGGCTTCCTCCTAAGACTCAAAGGGTTTTGGCAGGGGACAGGCTCCGAATCAGGTCCGGCCCGGCCGCGAACGAATCCAGGTAATGGTCCGCGGTCAACCCGGGGTTGCGGTAGGCCACGAACGGCACCCCGGCATTGGCGGCGAATTTCTCATCCACCCGGGAATCGCCGATGTAAACGGCATCCCGGGGCTCCAGGGCAAAGTGTTCCAGGATGCGCACAAAGGATTCCGGGTGCGGCTTGGGGCGCCTGACATCCTGGGCTGACACCACTAAATCAAAATTATCCGCCAGGCCGTGGTAGTCCAGGACGGCCCGGGTGGTGGTAGTGCGATTGGTGGCCAGCGCCGTGTAGCAACCGGGGCGCAGGAACCGGAGAAACTCCCGCAGAAACGGCTCCTCCACCATCATGGCGATATAGGGGGTGTAATCGAAACTCCGGGCGTAGTGAATCACCGCCTCCAGGTCGGTATGGCCCCTAAAGATGTGCTCCAGGGATTCCCCCACGGTGTGGCTGTGAATATAATCCACCGCCCCGGGGCTCAGGGAAGGCTGCTCGAAGTGCGCCAGAATCGCACCGTAAAAGGCGATATTGGCCTGTCGGGAATCGAACAAGACCCCGTCGCAATCAAAGGCTACCAGTTTGATCAAGATATCGTTCCAGGTGGCGGGCGACCCGAGTTTCCCCCGGGGGAGCTTTGCCGCCCCGGTGGCGGCCCCCGCCCATTTCTAAAAGATAAATCTTATCAGATTATTGTCAATTATCAATGCCGCGCCGAAAAAAGACCGGGGCTTTCAGAGCCAAGAAGGTCCTGGAATTTTGCCGGTCCGGTTTTTTCCCATCCCCAAATTTTCAGTCCGAGGCCCGCTGCGGGGCCGGGAAAGCCCTTCCCGGTTCAAACCCGGAGCGGTTTTCTCCTTGCTTTCCTGGCCC
>CAYNMI010000254.1:0-3935 GCA_964398095.1 uncultured Desulfobacca sp. | reverse complement strand
CGATGAGATTCATGGCCTTGGCCTTGCCCGGGGCGTCCCGGCGCTTATCGATCAAGCCCAAAGTGGCGGTCAGGCGCTTGGCATAGGCCCGGGCCCGGGCCACCCCGCCGGCGTCCGGCGACACGATGGCCAGATCGTCCTGAAAATTTTCCCGGATATAAGGAATCATGACGGGGGAGGCGTAGAGGTTGTCCACCGGAATATCGAAAAAGCCCTGGATCTGCCCCACGTGCAGGTCCATGGTGAGAATGCGTTGGGCCCCGGCGGTGGACAGCAGGTCGGCCACCAGCTTGGCGGTGATGGGCACCCGGGGCGCCACCTTGCGGTCCTGGCGGGCATAGCCGAAATAGGGGATGACCGCGGTGATCCGCCGGGCCGAGGCCCGTTTCACCGCGTCGATCATGATCAGGAGTTCCATCAGGTTGTGGTTGGTGGGCGGGCAGGTGGACTGAATCAGGAAGACGTCCTTGCCCCGGACATTATCGGCGATTTCCACCCGAATCTCCCCGTCACTGAAGGTGCTGACCATGGCCTGGCCCAGGGGCTGGGAGAGCAGATCGCAAATTTTGCGGGCCAGTTCGAAGGTGGAGTTGCCCGTAAAGATCCGGATATTGTTATTGAGCGCCGCATTCATAGTTCAACTCGATTACCGCCTTATGAAGTTTCCGTAAAATTTTGGTTACGAGAAATCATGTTAAATCAAAGGGGAGGGGGGACGCAAGGGTAATTTCCGGGGGCTGGATTTTTTCCTGGAGCACCATGATCTTCACGCCTCGGGCGGCCACCGCGGCCAGTTCCCGGGCATAGGCCGGGTCCACCGCGGCCGCGGGTTTCAGCACCCGGGCGTCCTGGCGCTGCACCACGAAAACGTTCCAGGCCTCATGCCCCTGGCGCGCCAGGTCCGCCAGGTGCATAAGGTGCCGCCGCCCCCGGCTCGTCACCCCGTCAGGGAAGAGGGCCACCCCGTCTTCAACCCAGGTGACGCTTTTCACCTCCAGGAACAGGAGTTTGCCGGCCGCCTCCAGGACAAAATCCAGGCGGCTGCCCTGGGGGATGGCCACCTCGGCCCGCACCCGGTCGGCAGGCGGCAGACCCGGCAGGCCGCCCGCGGCCAGGGCCGCCGCCACCAGCCGGTTGGGGGCCAGGGTGTCGATGCAAATCCACCCCGCCGCGCCCCGGACGAACCGCCAGGTATAATCGGTTTTGCGCCCCGGGCGGGCGTCCTCAGTCAGCAAGATATCCTGGCCGGGGTCCAGGCAGCCGGTCAGGGCGCCGGAATTCGGCACGTGGACCCAGACGCGCCGGTGGTCCGGCAATTCCACCAGGGCCAAAAACCGCTGGCGGCGCTCCAGGAAGCGGGCCGGAATCAGAGGCGAGGCGTAGCGCATGGTGGGCGAGGTCTTAATGGACGGTCCTACTCCCGCAAGTCTTTCTTAAGACAGGCGCCTTTTTCTGAAAGCAGCTTGCCAATCCCTGACTCTTAGGGGATCGGCCGATGTAACCCGGACGCATATCACGCAAAAAGGTTCTTGGCGCATCCTTTCGTAAGCCTAACCGTGAAAATGTCCCTCGGTCGGCAACTGCATTTACTTGTGGACCTTATCATAGCACAAAAGGTCTCACCTCACGAAAGCTGGCAATCCCGAGGCGGCCCAAGGCTGGTACATGCGGTTTTGGACGCTGCCGGTCACAAAATGGTCCCAAAAAGCCAAAAGGGGCTCCGGCCTCTCACCGGAACCCCTTGATTTTCTTGGTAGGCGGTACTGGATTGGAACCAGTGACTGCCGCGATGACGCCACAACCGAAGGGCTAACGGACGCCTTGGTGGCAAATCGTCGGGGAATCCTCTGGAACCGAAACGAAATGGCCGGATTTATCCTCGACAGCGATCGTTACATCCAGCGGGACGCCGGCACCAAAACCCGGCTTATGAGCAGCTATGATTCCGGCCCCTGGAACGTCAATCGCAAAGACAAGACCAAAAACTCATTCATTCGCCATGCCACCTTATCCATATTGGGATCGATCCAACCGGCGGGGTTGCCGCAAATTTTCTCCAGCCTGGACGCGGCCAGTGGTTTCTTGCCCCGGTTTTTCTTTATATGGGCCGTTAGGGAGACCCCGCCCTTTCGGACTGAGGCCACCGTTTCCCGGGAAAGCCAGGATTTCCTCACCAAGTTGTTTGACCGTCTGCTCCAGTTGGATTTTCGGGAAGATGATGAACCATTGATTATCAGGCTGAGTGACCCGGCCAGAGAAGTCTTTATCGACTGGTTTAATGTGCAAGCGGCCGAGCCCTGGTTTCAAGAAAGCACGCAGATTTTTGAGGCCCTTCTGGCCAAACTGCGCGGCCAATGCTTGCGGATTTGCCTTATTCTGCATTGTCTGGAATCGGCTGCATCTGGAACTTCGGAACTGCGGTCGGTCTCTCTCTCAACCATGGAGAAGGCCATAAGATTGGCGAATTGCTTAAAAATCCATCAGACCAACACCTGGCGCTTCATCCTGAGCGAGGGCGCCGTATTGCAGCTAACCCCCATGGAAAAGCGCGTGGTGCGGGCGATTCTTCATCTGGAATCGAAAATTGAGGGTGGCATGTTGCCTACCGCCCGGATAACCAAAGTTGTGAACCTTGGTATGACCACAGGATTTCGTTTTTATTCTTCCAAGGTGGGGAAGATTGCCTCTGGCCTGGGGTATTTAAACTTCACGGCATTGCGGTATCTGGGTTCTGAGGGTAAGGGTATGCCTAAAATTCAGGGGAAAATTACATTTCTAAGGAAAGTTGTGCTATTATTCCGTCGACGAAAGGATTCGGCTTCAAGAACAAAAGAACAAAAACTTTGGGATATTTTCCCCGGGCCTAAAGGCCCCAAAAACTATTTTTTGACTGCGGCGGCCAAGGTTGCCGCATAATCTCGGGAAAGAAGAGCTGGTAACCCTGCCGAAACGCAACATCATGCAAAAGACTTTCAAATACGAGGACATCGAACAGATACTGGCTGAGGCCGATGATCTCCTGCAGCAAATTGATCCCGAGATCATCGAATACATGAAAGAAGAGCAACGAGCTCAACTTGAACAACAGGTTCAAAGCTTGAAAAAACTCAAATCTGAGGTTCAGGACAAGATCGGGAAGGAAGGACCATCAAAGAGCAGGCCTTATAGCGAGGGAATGCACGAGGCGATGGATGATATTGCGAAGGCCATGAAAGCCTTGGCAAGCTATCTTGCCTGACTTCCCATCATGCCTCCTATGGGACAATTTGGCTGCAAAAAGAGGCAGCTTTCCGGGGTTTTCATTGCGCATTTCTCAAGGGGGGCAGGGGGATTATCAAGGGCGCCGCGCTAATTCATAGTTGTGTAGGTCAAGTTCTGCAAATTGATCTGGGCCAGCATACCTTTATGAAGGTGAAATCTCTTCGCGTTCCTTGGCTCATGGGGGACTCCCCCCACAAATGCCCTCGTAGGATAAGTCAACTAAAATTTATCGATATCTTCTGCTGGAGGGGGTTTTGGAAACCCCTTATTGCGGACTCTATCACCAGCGCCAGTGGCGCCGGGAACCCCTGACTCCGGGAAATTAAAGGGCAAATCCTCCACCATGTATAATGTCCCGACTTTCGTTTTGCTTTTTATGGTTGCCACCATCGTCGCCATCGTGATTCGGCGGTTCCATATACCCTATACGGTGGCTTTAGTCCTGGCTGGTCTGCTCCTGGGCTTCTTCCATGCCATTCAAGCCCCGCACCTCACTAAAGCGCTGCTCTTTACGGTTTTTTTGCCGGGCCTGATTTTCGAGGCTGCGTTCCACATTGACTTCCAGCAGTTCTGGCGCAACCGCCTCACCATCATTTCCCTGGCAATTCCCGGAGTGATTGCGGCTATAGCTTTTACGACTTTCTTGCTAACGCCTGTGGCTGGAATTCTTACTT
>CAYNMI010000253.1:0-3941 GCA_964398095.1 uncultured Desulfobacca sp. | reverse complement strand
GGTATGCAGCCGGATGAGCGGGAGTTGAAACGGGTGGAGGCCATCATCAGCTCCATGACGCCCAAGGAGCGGGCCGACTACAACATCATCAACGGCAGCCGCCGCCGGCGCATCGCCCTGGGCAGCGGCACCTCGGTCCAGGACGTCAACCGGCTCCTCAAAAACTTCGCCGCCACCCAGAAGATGATCAAACAGGTGGCCAAAGGCGGCAAAAAAGGCAAGGGCCGGTTTCCCATGCCCTTTTTTTAATATAAATTAAGAAAGATAAATCGCCGGGGTGGTGAGGGCACCGCTCCGTCACCGGCAGACATCATCAAAGCTCAGGAGGAAAAAAACAGCGTCCATGGCATTACGAATCCGCTTGGCCCGTTACGGCGCCAAAAAGCGCCCTTACTATCGCATCGTGGTGAGCAACAGTGAAGCTCCCCGGGATGGCAGATTTTTGGATATCATCGGCACGTATGACCCGCGCCAGGAACCGGCCGCGGTCTCGGTGAAGGAAGACCTGCTCCAGGAATGGGTGAGCAAGGGCGCGACCTGCACCGATACGGTGGCCAGCCTGCTGAAGCGGCCCCGGGGCGCCGCGGCCCCGGAGGTCTGAGCGCGGCCCAGGACCAGCAGGGAGGTTGATCGCCCCATCCCCTGACAGAGGTGGCTACTATGAAGGAATTGGTGAAGTTCATCGCGCAGTCACTGGTAGATAACCCGGAACAGGTCCAGGTCACGGAAATCGAAGGGGAGCAGACCTCGGTCATTGAACTGAAGGTGGCCAAGGAAGATCTGGGGAAGGTGATCGGCAAGCAAGGGCGCACTGCCCGGGCCATGCGCACCATTCTCAGCGCCGCGTCCACCAAGATTCGCAAACGGGCGGTCCTGGAGATCATTGAGTAGCAGACCGAAGGCCGCCGGGGCGTTGATTGGCCTGGGGCAGATTTCCGGAGCCCAGGGTGTCCGGGGAGCCGTCAAGGTGCGGGCCGATGCCGAAGCCGCGACTACGGACCCGGAGGTGTTCGCCGCCCTGGGGGAAGTGTGGATCGGCGGCCAGGCTTACCAGGTTCTCAAAGCCGAGCGCCACAAAAATCAGGTGATCCTCCGGCTGAACGGCATCGATACCCGCAACCAGGCGGAAGCCCTGGTGGGGCAAACGGTTCAGGGAGACCGCCGGCACTTCCCGCCGCTCCCTCCCGGAGAATATTACTGGTTCCAGATGCTGGGATTGCCGGTGGTCAACGTGGCTGATGGCGCCCCGTTGGGATATCTGGACCACATCATCCCCACCCCGGGCCATGACGTCTTCGTGGTGCGTCAGGGCGACCGGGAGGTCCTCCTTCCTGCGGTGGAGGATGTGATCGTCGAGATTGACCTGGAGGCGGGGGTAATTAAGGCCGCGCCTCCCGAGGGTCTTTTGTAAGGGGAGGAGCGCCGCGGTTGCGAGGGCGGAAAAATTGGTGATAGGGGGGCCGTGCCTCCAGGGGGACTTTTGAAAATTGATGCGGATTGACCTGCTGACCCTGTTTCCCGAGTTTTTCGCCTCCCCCTTCAGCCAGAGCATGCTCCACCGGGCCCAGGTCCAGGGGGCGGTCACCTACCGGGTGATCAACCTGAGGGATTATACCGAAGACCGGCACCAGGTGACGGACGACCGGCCCTTCGGCGGCGGCCCCGGCATGGTCATGAAGCTTGAGCCCCTGGTGGCGGCCATCCGGGCGGTGCGGCAGGAAGACCCCCGGACCCGGGTGATCCTGCTCAGCCCTTCGGGAACGGGGTTTAATCAGGCCAAGGCCCGGGAGTTGGCCGGCCAATCGCACCTCCTGCTCATCTGCGGGCATTATGAAGGGGTGGACGACCGGATTCATTTTTATATTGATGAAGAGCTGTCAATAGGTGATTATATTTTGACCGGGGGGGAAATTCCGGCGCTCATCGTGGCGGACGCAATGACCCGGCTGCTTCCTGGGGTGTTGGGGGGCGACGGGGCCACCGAGGAAGAGTCGTTCCAGGAGGGACTCCTGGAATACCCCCATTACACCCGGCCCCGGATATTTGAGGGCCACGAGGTCCCCCAGGTGCTGCTGGAGGGCGACCACCAGCGCATCGCCCGGTGGCGGCGCCAACAGGCCCTGGCCCGGACGGTGCGGCGGCGGCCGGATTTACTGGCCCGGGCCGTGCTCAGCCGGGAGGACCGCGAATTCATCAAATCCCTGGCCCCAACGCCAGGCGAAGGATAGGTGAGGATATGGAACGTGTAGACCAATTGGCCCGGGAGCAGATGCGGGGGGACTTGCCCGCGTTCCGCCCCGGGGACACCGTGGAAGTGCATGTACGCATTGTGGAAGGGGACAAGGAGCGCATCCAGGTCTTCAAAGGGGTGGTCATCCGGAAGCGGGGCGGCCTCACGGGGGCCAGCTTTACGGTGCGCAAAGTCTCGTACGGCGTGGGGGTGGAGCGGGTCTTCCCCATGCATTCCCCTAATATCGACCAGGTGGTGGTCCTGTTCCGGGGCAAAGTCCGGCAGAGCCGCCTCTATTACCTGCGCGAACGGAAGGGCAAGGCGGCCCGGATCAAGGAAAAGCGGTCCCCGGTGCTATGAGCCGCCTTCCGGGCAGCGTGGACGTGCTGGCTGACCCGGAAGGATTCTGGCGTTTACAGGGATTGACCTTAATTGCCGGCGTGGATGAGGTGGGCCGGGGCCCCCTGGCGGGTCCGGTGGTGGCCGCGGCCGTGATCCTCCCGGCCGGCGTCGAGTTTCCCGGGCTCCGGGATTCCAAGCGCCTCTCTCCGGAATTCCGGCAGGAACTGGATGGCCACATCCGGCGCCTGGCCCTGGCCCTGGCCGTCCGGGAGATCGGACCCCGCCAGATCGAGCAGCAGGGCATTCTGGCGGCCTCCCTCAGGGCCATGGCCCGGGCGGTGCAAGCCCTGTCTCCGATCCCGGAGATGGTCCTGGTGGACGGCCACCAGCCCCTGCCCCTGCCTTACCCCCAGCAACCGGTGATCAAGGGGGACGACCGCTGTCCCTCGATCTCCGCGGCCTCCGTGGTGGCCAAGGTCTATCGGGACCGGCTGATGGAGGCGCTGCACCGCCGCTTCCCCCAGTACAATTTCGCCCGGCACAAGGGCTACGCCACGGCCGAACACCTGGAGGCCCTGCGCTGCTGGGGCCCCTGCGCCCTCCACCGCCGCACCTTCCGGGGCGTCAAGGAATGGCTGGAAGAAAAATAGGGCCAAAAGGCGAAAAGGCGAAAAGGGACCTGCATGTAGGGTGGGCACGGCCCACCATAAGCAGGCGGTAATTAACTGGTGGCACAAGCGTCGCGCCTGTGCCTGTAGGGCCTGTAGGGCGGGAAAGCGAAGCGCATCCCGCCATTGCCGTTTGACCAGGATTATGAAAGACCCACGCAAGCAACTGGGCAACCACGGCGAAGACTTGGCCGCCGCGGCCTTGAAAAAACAGGGCTATAAAATCCTGGAGCGCAACTACGTCACCCCCCTGGGGGAGATCGATCTCATCGCCCGCCAGGGGAAGACCCTGGTGATCGTAGAGGTCAAGACCCGGAAGAGCCTCAGGTTCGGCAGCCCCCAGGAGTCGGTGTCCCACACCAAGCAGGCAAAGCTGCGGCGTCTGGCGGATTATTACCTGAAGGCCAAGCGCCTACCCGAGGCGGCGGTGCGCTTCGACGTGGTGGCCGTCACCCTGGCCGGAGATGAACCCCAGGTAGAGATTATCCAGAACGCGTTTTAAGGTGAGCACCATCGGCACACTCTACATCGTCGCCACCCCCATCGGCAACCTGGAGGATATCACCTTGCGGGCCCTTAGGGTGCTCAAAGAGGCGGACCTGATCGCCGCGGAGGACACCCGCCACACCCGCAAGCTCCTGAGCCATTATGGCATCAAGACGCCTCTCATCAGCTACCATGCCCACAACCAGGCCTCCCGG
>CAYNMI010000252.1:0-3977 GCA_964398095.1 uncultured Desulfobacca sp. | reverse complement strand
CCAGGGCCGCTTCAATGGCCAGGACCGAGGTCTCGCGCCCCACGAACAGGGGGAGCACCATATTGGGAAAAACCACCACGTCCCGCACCGCCAACATGGGCAGGTCGGCGGGGATGGTGATCTGAAGTTGATCGTCTTCAATAGTAGCCATGTAATCTCCTGAGAGATGTAGATAGGTTAATACGTGAGGGCGCACCGGTGAGCCGGGGAGGTGGAATTCCGGGGCAAGGGGTGATCATCATCGGCAAGATGCTTCACCCTTAGCAGAATTTCCCATCAGGGTCAACCGGAACGTCAGGTTCTTTTCATTATACATAACATAATACCGATTGATATGGGGGGCAACTTGTCTGGAGCGAACTCGCCGAAATTATCAACTGACTTATCCTAAGGCCACCAGGAGTGCCAGTCGCCATAGAGGGTCAGGACCCGGCGGCGGTACTGGCGGGCAAATTCTTCATTTACCGCATAGGCCAGAAGGCCCTGGATGGCGGCATACTGGACGTGGGCGTTTTCTTCTTCCAGGAGGAGGAGGTGGAGGCGCAGGGGGGCAAAGAGGGGGGCGAGGTCCTCTTCCAGGCGTTGGCGCAGCCTTTGGCCGTCCCAATAATCCAGGGGATGGGCCAGGAGGGCCACGCCCAGGTCCAGGTCGCTGTCCGGGGCGCCCACCACCTTTTCACCGGCGAGGAGACGGGGTCCCAATTCTTTCTGGGAGCCCAGAAAATAGGCCAGGCCAACCCCATGGTACTGGACTAAAGCCAGAAATGTTTGCCGCCGGTCCTTGGGGCCTTGAAAGTTCACCAAGGGGGATTTACCTTATTATCTTAAGGGTTGGCCTTTTTGAGACTTATGGTATAGTATGCAGATTCAGAAAACAACTCAGGGGGAAGAAATGGGGGGGGAGACCATTTCAATCCGCAGCCGGTCGGTAATTGACGCGCGGCCCAGGATACATCTCAATCGCATCGAACTCGCGGTGAAGCGAGCCACCGACGCCATGCTGGGGATGCAAGACCCGGCGGGCTATTGGTGGGCCGAGTTGGAGTCCAATGTCACCATTACCGCGGAGTACATCATGCTCCACCGGTTTCTGGGACTGGACGAAAGCAAGGCGCCGCGGCTGGCGGCGGATATTTTAGCCAAGCAGCTCCCGAACGGCGGCTGGTCCATCTGGCATGGGGACGGCGGCGAGATCAGCACCACGGTGGAGGCGTATCTGGCGCTGAAAATTGCGGGTCTGCCAGCCTCGGAGGCGCGCCTGGTCAAGGCCCGGGAATTTATCCTTTCCCGGGGCGGGGCGCTGAAGACCCGGGTTTTTACCCGCATCTTCCTGGCCCTGTTCGGCCAAGTCAGTTGGGACGGCATCCCGCTGTTGCCGGTGGAGTTTATGCTGCTGCCCCCCTGGTCGGGGCTGAGCATCTATGAATTTTCCAGTTGGACCCGGGCCACGGTGGTGCCCCTGATGATCATCATGGCCAAGCGGCCGGTTCACTCCCTGGGGCCGGAGCAGGGGGTCCAGGAGCTTTTTCTGTCCTCCGACGAACCGTTTTCCCAGCACCGGGTGGCCTGGAAACTTGACTCTTCGCTCCTGGAAAACCTGTTTATTATTCTGGACCGGATTCTGAAGCTCTATACCTGGATGCAGCTTCCCTGGCCCCGGAACTTCGCCATCAAGCAGGCGGAGAAGTGGATCCTGGCGCACCAGGAGGACAGCGGCGACTGGGCCGGGATTCAGCCGCCCATGATCAACTCCCTCCTGGCCCTGCACTGCCTGGGCTATGACCGGGAGCACGACGTGGTCCAGCGGGGCCTGAAGGCCCTGGAGTTCTTTAGCCTGGAACAAGACGACCGTCTCTGGTTGCAATCCTGCATTTCCCCGGTGTGGGATACCGCCCTGGCGGTGCGGGCCCTGGCCGCGGCCGGGCTGACGCCGGAGCATCCCGCCATGGCCCAAGCCACCACCTGGCTGCTGAGTCAACAGATTTTCAAGTACGGGGATTGGTCCGTCAAATGCCCCGACCTGCCGCCGGGGGGCTGGGCCTTCGAGTTCGTCAACAACTGGTATCCCGACGTGGATGACAGTTCCGTGGTCCTGGCGGCCTTAAGAGAAGGCCTGGCGGATACCGCCAAGCACGAGGCGGCCCTGCAGCGGGGCATCAACTGGTGTCTGGGGATGCAGTCGAAAAACGGCGGTTTCGCCTCCTTTGACAAGGATAATACCAAGGAGTGGCTCAACGCCATTCCCTTTGGGGACCTGAAGGCCCTGGTGGACCCGCCCACCGAAGACATCACGGCCCGCATCCTGGAGATGATGGGGGTCTTCGGACATGGCCTGGACCACCCGGCGGCCATCAAGGCCCTGGCTTTCCTGCGGCGCACCCAGCACCCCGAGGGCCCCTGGTGGGGGCGCTGGGGGGTGAATTATCTTTACGGCACCTGGTCGGTGTTGGTGGCCCTGAAGGCCATCGGGGAAGATCTGAGCCGGCCTTATGTGCGCCGGGCCGTGGATTGGGTCAAAGCCCGCCAAAACCGCGACGGCGGCTGGGGAGAATGCTGCGAGTCATATCGCCAGCCGGAACTCATGGGCCAGGGACCCAGCACCGCCTCCCAGACCGCCTGGGCCCTCCTGGGCCTCATCGCCGCGGGGGAGGTTCAGGCCCCGGAGGTGAAGGCAGGGGTGGACTACCTGGTCAAGACCCAGAACGGTCAGGGGCGCTGGGACGAGGAGTATTTTACCGGCACGGGCTTTCCCAATCACTTCATGATTCGCTATCACCTGTATCGGGATTGTTTTCCCCTGATGGCGTTGGGGGCCTATCTGAAAGCGCTCAAGGCGCCGGCGGGCGATCCTCAGGAATCATGATCCGGGCAACCTCACCGGTCAAAATCCCTCCTGCTCCCTCTTTAACCACGGGAAGAACCCAGAAGCCGAGAGGCGCGGACCCAAAGCGCGGCCGCGCCGTCCCCCTTTTCTAAAGGGGGCTGAGGGGAATTTTCGCTTGACGTTTTACGGTAATACCCTGGTGACCGGGGGCACCGGTTTCGTGGGCCGGGCGGTGGTGACGGAACTCTTGGCCGCGGGCCGGGAGGTGCGGGTCCTGGTGCGGAATCCGGAGCATCCGGCCCTGGCCGGTCTGGACGTGGAAGTGGCCGTGGGCGACCTTGGGGACCCGGAATCTCTGGAGCGCGCCCTCACGGGCTGCACCCGGCTCTTCCACGTGGCCGCGGACTACCGCCTCTGGGTGCCGGACCCGGAGATCATGTACGCCATCAACGTGGAGGGCACCCGGCAACTCCTGGATGCCGCCCTGTCTCAAGAACTGGCCCGGGTGGTATATACCAGCACCGTGGGCACCCTGGGGAACCCGGGGGACGGCACCCCGGGCACGGAGGACACCCCCGTCAGCCTGGGTGACATGGTGGGCCATTATAAGCGTTCGAAGTTCATGGCCGAGGCGGTGGCCCTGGACTATGCCCGTCAGGGCCTGCCGCTGGTGGTGGTCAATCCCAGCACGCCGGTGGGCCCCTGGGACTCCCGGCCCACGCCCACCGGCCAGATGATTGTGGATTTTCTGCGCCGCCGCATGCCGGCCTACCTGGAGACGGGCCTCAATCTCATCCATGTCCGGGATGTGGCCCGGGGGCACCTGCTGGCCGAAGAGCGGGGCCTGAACGGGGAGAAATATATCCTGGGGCATGAAAACCTCAGCCTCTCGCAAATCTTCCAAATACTGGCGGACTTGACCGGTCTCCCGGCCCCGAAAATGAAGCTGCCATACTGGCCGGTTCTGGGGATGGCCTATATTGATGAGTTTTTCGCCACGCATGTGCGGGGGCGGCCGCCCCGCATGCCGGTGGCGGCCATCCGCATGGCCAAGAAATATATGTACTTTGACAACCGGAAAGCGATAAAATATTTAGGGCTGACCGTCACGCCGGTGCGTCAGGCTTTGGCAGAGGCGGTGGAGTGGTTTCGG
>CAYNMI010000251.1:0-3995 GCA_964398095.1 uncultured Desulfobacca sp. | reverse complement strand
GGTGATGTTGAGAAAATCCGCCTTCTGATGGCAGCTGGGACATTCGTCCGGAGGCTTAGCCGCGGTCACCGTGTATCCGCAATTGCTGCACCGCCAATACGTCAGGTTACATTGCGGACAGATATCCCCCTCAAACTTCCCTTCAGCCGTATAACCGCACAGGGCGCATTGGTGACTCTCACAGGTATTCATCTCAAACAACCCCTTATTGAAATTCGCTTCTGTCAATTTTTACATCAAATAATGTGCCAAGGTGGGATTGCAGCGAAACCGGGCTTGAAATAAACTTGAAAAATATTTGTGGGAACAATATGAACCCAAATGAAGCTATTCAGGGTTCAAGTTGATCCCTTTAATTGGAAGGAATTCATTTCCCTTTCGTCCTCACGGTCTCATAGAAAATGATTTTATTATTTCGAACAACTGTCACTGAGCCCCCCTCAACCAGCGTCTCCAATCGCTTGACCGCTTCGTTGACATGCAGACCAAGACCGGCGGAAACTCCCTGAACCTTGCAGGGACCCCGGCTTAACAAGGCCAGGATGTCGGCATCCGTCGCCTCGTGCAAAACGGGGGACCGTGATTTATTGTCGTCGATGATCACTTCCGTCTTTCCACCAAATACGTTGGCAAACTCCTTCATCTGATTCAGGGAGACCGGGCAGGCAAACTCTTCGCATGCGGAACGCGATATCGTGTTCAACTGAACCCGTTGCGGCTGGATTTCCTGGGCCAGAGCGGCGATCTTCTCCACTTCAGCCAGAATGCCCGTAACCCCGGCCAGCAGGAAGACTTCCATCCATACCGACTTAGGAAACCGCCGAGTAAATTCGGCAATGCCATGAACCATTTGGTCAAAAGTGATTTCCCGGTGAGGATGATTCACATACTGGAAGATAAATTCATCCCCGGCATCGAGGGAAGGCAGGATGAGGTCCGCCTCCATCAGAGCGTCCTGGACCTCGCGTTGCCGCCAGAGTGACCCATTGGTGAAAACGGCGATGGGAATATACCTCAGCTTCTTGATCTCTCCGATCAACTGGCCAAGGCGCTCATGAAGAGTCGGCTCTCCCGAGCCGGCAAGGGTCACATAATCCGGCACCGGCCCATCAGCCAATTTCTGCTCCAATTCGGCCAGAACGTCCACCATCGAGACGTATTCGTGCCGTTCGGCCGTCTTATGCGTGGTGCGCCCCAGTTGGCAGTAAGCAGTCGTAGGCGCAGGTCTTGAAAGGAACCAGGTCTACTCCCAGGGATAGACCCAAACGCAGCGAAGGTACCGGGCCATAGACGTAACGAAAGCTGGGGGTAGTCACTCAATCACCTCCGCACGGCGGCCGGTCGCAGCGTTCGGCGCGACCGCAGCAGGTGCCGCCTCCCTGTTCTAGGGAACAAGGTTTTTCCTGGCGCCCGACCCCGCCGGAGTCCCTGCCTTTGAGCATGAACCCGGTCCCACCGCTGACAAGGCGATGGACAGGTCCTTGGCACGCCGGGCATTCCTCCAAGGGAGCCTCCGTGATGCCTTGCCGCCGTTCAAACTTGATACCGCATGCCTGGCATTCGTATTCATAGGTCAGCATGATGCGCTTCCTCCCGCGCTGGAATATCCTGCCGTTTCTGCCGGAAGCCTGGGGCGCCCCGGGGCGAGGCGCCACCTTTTCTCTTTAATCTATCAATTTTTGTGCCAAGTGGATTTAACGAAGCAAACAGGGGTGGGAAAGTAGACAGGGGGTTATGGACTTGTGAGCCATTTTCTGGCCACCACGGACAGGAAGGCCCCGGTGGCAAAAGGTAATTTATTCCCCAGATTTTCCAGGTAAGGATAATAGCGCACCAGGCGGCGATTTTTCCACGGGGGGAAATAAACGGCCTGGCGGGTGCGGATATCTGCTATCTCCGCACCTCAAATGGAAAAAATAGGTAGTTGAGATAGTTATCATAGTTGTATATTAGACCCGGCTGGCATTGTAAATTTTTCCCTACCCCCTAACGGGAATCCGGGCCCAGCTTCCGTCACTCTGAGGGCTGATGAGTTCGCTCACCAACTTGTTGGCGGTGAGGGCGCATAGTCTGAGAGGCTTATACCCCACATCCCCCACCGGGCGCTCCACCGTCAATTCTTTGACCCCGTCGAAACGGTGCCGGATGCAGATCACCTGTCAATCCATGAGGACCTCCTTTGTCTCTCTCATCGAAAAACCTTATAGCCCCCCATCCCTAAAGCCAGGCCCAATAGGCCCGCGGCAATCCAGTTATGATAGATGATGGCCACGATCAAGAGAACAACCCCAATGACAAAGGCGGCGACGATTGCCGCACCCACAGCCAAGAAAGCATCGACTCCTGATAACCAATCGCCCATGGTTGTCTCCCTTAGCGGTTCCGGTTCTCCATTTTGTCCGCGTACCCCTGCCAATCCCACTCGTGCTTCATGGCTTCCTTTTGCAGGGCTGCACTCGCCTGGTGCAGCAATTGAGCATAGGCCGGGGAGATTTCCGGTCGCGGTGCGTTCTCAATCCTGGCCTTGCCGCCCGTGGTCCCGCAGGCGCTTAAGCTCAGCATCGAGATCAAAGTGAGGGCTGCTATCAATCCGCTTTTTTTCTTTCTCGGTTTGCGCATCGGTTTTCTTATCCTCCTTGCGGACCTCATCGGCCCGCTGATATTGCTTGAGCAGTTCCTTTTTTTCAAAGTGCCCCTCCAGAGCATGATAGCCAATCCAAAGTGCCAGCAGAGCGCCGCCGGCCGCCAGGACATAGCGGCCTGCCTTGGAGGTCAGTAAACCCCATAGAAAAGACAAAGGCATGAGAAACCTCCTTTTGCCCCCTACCCCACCGGGGCGTCGCTTGCCCCGGGAGGCGGCTTCATAAATTCCTGTTGCTGGGTATCCGGCAATCCCCTGGTCATAATCGCCTGAGAATCGGTATGTCGCCGCCCCCAATAAAGTCCCAGGCATGTTCCCAGGAAAACCCCCAGTAAAGCCGCATCCGTGGTGCCGAAGTTGATTTGGTAATCCCGCCAAAGCCGGATAGTCATCCCATTAGTCAAAAACTTAAAGGCCCCGAACCAGAAAGCAGCCTGGGCGATAAAAGCACTCCGGCTTTCCCGGCCGGCGGCCTGGTCATAGGTTTTGCCGGAAAACCACTTCATGCCGGTTCCTCCAGGTATTTTTCCGCCAGGGCCGCGATCTCTTCGGCCCGGTCCACCCCGTTGATGCAGCGCCGGGCATTGTAGAAATCGACCCCGGACTCGTTGATATAGTCGGTGATCTTCTTCCCGGTGAAGGCCCCGGTCTTGAAGCCGTCCACCAGGATAAACAAGGCGGTCCGGGGCTCCAGGGCGAGGTCGGGATTATTCACCAGGTCCTGGCCGGTCTTGGCGGCATAGTGGGCATAGTTGTTCCGGCCGGTGATCTGGACGAACCCCCGTCCCTTAAACCTCAAGCCGTCTCCGGGTTCGACGTTGCCTAGATCCCTGCGCCCGTCGTAGCGTTGAAAATACGAGTCGGGACCCCTCTCGGGGATAGGCTTGAAGGTCCTGCCCGTCTCCCATTCCGTGGTGGCCAGAACATAAGCTGCCTGCTCCGGCAGGTCGAGCCCCTGCTTCTGGCACTCGGCCCTGATGGCAGCGATGGTCCCCTCCTTGGTGGAAAAGTCGTATTCCCCCGGGAGGACCGCAGCCGGTTCCGGGGCGGGTCCGGGCGCCGGTTCAGTGGTTTCGGGTTCGCTGGCCGCCACCTGCACCTCCTGGAGATATTCTTTGGCCAGCCAGCCGATGCTATTGTCATCCAGCAGTACCGGGACCCACCCGGCAGTTTCCACCGGGGCGACGATCTCCCCGCCGCCGATGGAGCCGACGGCCTCATAGGAAGTTCCGGGGCCGGAACGAATCCGCAGACTGCCGGCAGTTACACGGTAGCTCATAGCAAGTCCTCCTTGATTGGGGATGTGGGCGGGCTCTGTCTGGCCGACCCCGGGGGCGGATGGCTCTTTGGCCAG
>CAYNMI010000250.1:0-4049 GCA_964398095.1 uncultured Desulfobacca sp. | reverse complement strand
GTCCGATTCCACGGTGATGATGAGGTCGTGGCGGCAATCGTAAGCAGAGGCGTAGCAGGGGCGGACCGTGGAACTCCAAACGACTTTTTTACCGATATAGTCAACGAGGGCCACCTGGCCGGTGCTGGGTCTGACGGCCAGGAGGCGGCCCTGGCCGGCATAGGTCAGGTTATTAGCCTGGAATCCCGTGGCAATGGAACCCAATGACGCCCCGGTATCCAGATGATAAAGGCTTATGGGGTTGCCCGGTTTCGCATAAATCCGGTTAAGATCTTCCAGGTTGGTCCCGGAACTATTGGGCACCTTCCAGTCCGGATTTAGGACCGGATCGTAATATATTTGGGCCGTGATCTCGTCGCTCGCGTAGCACCAGGCGTTCGACTCGTAACTCAAATAAAAGAACATCCCCCGGAACCGGTTGCCGATTGACATATTAGAGTCCCAGCCCCCCAGGTAAACCTGGGAGCCATCCCGGAAAACCTTGTAAATGGAGCCGCCCATGAAGGCCACCAGGGCGTCCCAGGTGGCCACATAGACCATGGCGCCGGGACAAGCCGTGAGGACTTTGCTGCTGGTGTAGAGCAGTTCAAGCATGCGGAACCCTTCGGGTCTTGATCCGCTCCGTGCGGCCGGCGTAAGCCGGATCGGTGGGGGCCTGATAGATGTTCGCCGACCGGTTACTGGCGTCCGTCCGGGTGACTTGCCATTTCAGAGAACCCAGGCCGGGTCCTTCCTCCCCGGTCTCCGGGTCCAGGCCCACCAGTTCCCAGTAAATGGCCTGGTCCGGTCCGTCGCCCACCGCGGTGACCACCACTCCGCCCCCGATCCGGGGCTGGGACGGCAGGATGATTGCCATTTAAAAAGCCCGCCCCAGTTGCAGGTTGTCGGCAAAATAGCGATCCAGGGCCTGGCGCACCGCCTCGCCGATGCCATCCAACGTCACATTTATCGTGCTACCGCCGCCGCCCCGGGTGTTGCGTTCGATATCCTGGAGGATGCCGTTAGTCTCCACCAGGGCGTCCTGCAGGCTGACCCCGATCTCGGCAATGGGCAAGGAGGTGTCGCCGGCAATGATGCCCCGCACCGCCTCATGGGCCGTGACGGAGGAGGTCACCCCCGAGGCGGACCAGGAGGAGCTGCCGCTCCCCTGAGTAAGCAGCATACCCACCAGGCCCACCGCGCCCATAATGGCGCTGCCCAGGCCGGCCCCCACTTCCCCAAACAGGTTTTTAAAACCACTCGTCAAGAGGGTTTTAAGTTGGTCCAGGCCGGGCTTGAGGGCCTCGGTGAAGAGCGTATTGAAAAAGTTATGCAGCGAGCTGAGGACGTCCCGGGTCCCGCTGACGATGCTATTCACCAGGGAGCTGAATCCACTGGCAATGGTGCCGGCAAAATCCCCCTGTTGGGCATTAGCCTTTTTTGCCTGGTAGTTTTGCTCCAGGGCCGCGGCATATTCCGGGGTATATGCGCCGGCCTTGACGGCCTCTTGTTTGGCCCGCTGCCAGTCCAGGTAGAGCCTCTGGAGTTTGGCCTCCTGGTCGGAGATCGCTCCCAGCAGTTGGGCCGTTTCAAGCTGGAGGTCCTCGGTTTTTTGCTGATATTGCTGCTTGAGCTCCACCTGGCGCTTGAGTTCCTCGGTGACCTTCTTCTCGCCGTCCAGCCGGATTTGCGCGGCTTCCGTGTCCAGCTTGGCCAGGTTCTTGCGATTCTCGGCTGCGAGCTTCTGTTGGGCGATTTGCTTGGCCTCGGGACTCAATTTCTCATCGGCGGCCAGTTCGATTAAGGAGTCCTGGTAAGCCTTTTGCTGGGCCTGGCGTTTCCGGTCGATCATGGCCAGGGCCGCGGCGGTTTCCTCCTGCTGCAGCTCCTGGAGGCGCTGGTAGTAGGTCCGGCCGTCGATCTCCTGGGCGGCCAGGGCCCGCTCCAGCTCCGCTTTCTTCTTCTCATTGGCGGACTTGAGCAGATCCAGGGAGTTTTGGGCGTCCTGGAGTTCGACTTCCCGCTTGGCCTTGTACATGGCCAGAGTCGGGGCCAGGAGGTTGTCGGCCGTCTCCTTGCCGCCTTTATCAGCTTTGCCGGTAGGTTTGGGGGCCTCCCGTAAGGCTTTCTCCAAGGCGGCTCGCGCCTGACGGGCAGCTTCCTCGGGGGAGGCAGGCTTAACTTCAGGTTTAGGAGCCGGGGCTTGCGGTTTTTTCAGGGCCTCCCCCGACTTGACCAGGTCATCCTGTTGCTCCGGGGTCATGACCCCCCAGGCTTCCCCGGCCAGGGCCAGGGGCGCAGTTTCCGGGGCCTTTTCCTGCAATTTCTTGACCGCGGCCAGGCCGGTAAGCACGACGGCAATGGCGATGACCCAGGGGTTGCCGGTGAGGGCCAGGAGGGTGGCCTGGAGGCCTTTGGCGGTGGTGGACGCGGCCACCATGGTGGCCTGGGCCCCCTTCAGCGCGGTGGCAAAGGCCACAATCCAGCCGGCAGCCTTGTAGAAGACCAGGAATTGCAGCACAACCAAAATCAATTCCCGGTTCTGAGCGATGAATTTGCCGATTATGGCGATCAGTTCCAGCTTCCGGCGAATCCAGTCGGCGATGCTCTCGCCCCAGGCCTGAAGAGACGCTTTGTTGGCATCGGCCCAGGCCTTCAATTCCTTCCAGCCCCTGGTTAACTCCTGGACGCCCTCCAGCATGATGGGGCCGAATAGGGCCCAGAGGGAATTTCTGGCCTCCTCGGCAAAGCGGGCCATGGAGGTGATCTGCTTGCCCACGGAGGAGTCGGCTTCTGCGGCCACGCCGGCAAAACCCGCTGACAGCCGCATCACTTCGTTTAAAATGGCCTGGGCCTTCTGAACCGAATTAAGCTGGTCGGCGGTGGTGCCCAGGGTGGCGGCGTAGCGCTTATAGATGTCGTCCGTATGGCCCACCTGGATCATCAGGCGGCGCAAGGTTTCCTGCTCGCCGGTGATGATCCCCTGAATCATCCGACTCAAGGCTTCAGAGGTGTTGATGTTGGCCACCACGCCGATGTCCCGGGCCCGGGTAGCCAGGTCCTTGAGTTGATCCAGGGGCAAACCGGAGGTCAGGAATTTGGAAACCGCCTGCATGGATTCCTGCGTGGTGATCCCGGCGGCCTTCAGTTCGTTGACGTAATACTTCAGGCTTGCCCGGGACACCCCATAGGTTTCGCCGATCTTGTTCATGGCGATTTCCAGGGTTTCCGTCCTGGCCCCGGTCAGCGCCGCTTCTTTGGCGAAATCCTTCAAAGCGGAGACAAGCTCGTAGATGCCGAGAGTTATCCCGGCAAACGCCAAAGCCTTCTTGACCGACTCCCCCACGCCCTGGGCCATGGTTTTGAAGCTCTGCATATCTGCGCGGCTTTCGCGCAGCCCTTTTTTCAGGTCGCTTACGTCCAGCGCGATCTTGCTGAGCAGAACTCCGATGTCGGTCTGGTCGGACATGAAAGGCTATTCCTTTCGGGTTCGAGGCAAACCCGTGAAAAAAGCCATGGCCCCGGGAGACAGGGAAGAAGGGCGCCGGGGGCGCCCGCCGCCCTGATCATTCCCGGCGGCGTCCATCGCTTTAAGCCAGGTTTCCAGGACCCTGGCCTTGCCGCCGCGGAAAGAGGCGTCCAGGGCGTTCATCACGGCTACCGAAAAGCCCAGGACCCGCCCCTTCAGCTCTTCCTTCCGGTTCTCCATGGCCGCCCGGTGCAGGTTCAGCACCAGATCTATGGGGTAGTCATGGAGCAGCGCCTGAAGGTCGTGGCCCCGATTGACCAGGACCTCCAGGGCCCGGGTAAAACTTAAGCCGCCCTGATCACGGTCTGGATCTGGTCCACGATCAGGGGCAAGGAGTTTTTTATCCGGGCCAGGTTCTGGGAGATGATGGTAAGACCAATGGCCGCGGCCTGATCGAAATCCATCTCCTCGACCTCTTCCTCCGGAATATCCAGAGTGAGGGCGATCAAGGGGGAAAAGGCCGGCAAGACGGCCCCGACAATTTCCAACCCCCTTTCCACCAGAACCTCCTGGGCATTCTCCGGCGTCAGGTCCAGGGCTT
>CAYNMI010000249.1:0-4060 GCA_964398095.1 uncultured Desulfobacca sp. | reverse complement strand
CCCGCCTGGGATTCGGGTCCAAGGCGGTGATCACCGGGGATGTGACCCAGATCGACCTGCCCCCCGGGGCGCGGTCCGGCCTGGTGGAGGCCCGGGACCTGCTCCAGGAGGTGGAGGGCATCGGCTTTGTCCACTTCACCGAGCGGGACGTGGTGCGCCATCCCCTGGTGCAGGACATCATCCGGGCTTATGACAGCCGCCGTCCCCGGCGGGCCGGCCACGAGGCGGAATCACCTCCCACCTGATCAGTAAGGAGAGGCCCGGGCTCACCCCCCGGGCCGGCGGAGTATGTTTATGTCTGAAAAAGACGTGCCCAACACCATCAGCCGGCTTTTTGGCCTCGGGCGCAACCTGCGCGCCAGGTTGCCCAAGTCTTTTTCCCGGAAAACCGCTCTGTCCCCCTCGCAGGAGCAGGCCGCCAAGGTGGCGTTGCTCTTGGCCTTATGCCTGCTGTTGGCCCTGATCCTGTCGCCCCATATCATGGAGCCCCTGCGCAAGTACCGGGTGGGGGACGTGGCCCAGGAGAACGTCAAGGCCACCGGGGAATTCCTGGTGGAGGACGTGGAGACTACGGCCAAGAAGCAGCAAGAGCTCATGACCGAAATCCCGCCGGTATTCGATTTGCAGGAGCAGATGGCAGACCAGGTGCAGCAGCGGCTGCAGAAAGCCATGGACTATATGCAGCGGGTCATCCAGGATGCCAAGGCGCCTCCCCCGGGGACCCCGGCCAATGCCCGCCGGCCTAACCTGAGCCCCGGGGCGCTCTATAAAATCCTCCTGGACCACAAGCCTGATTTCGACCGCATCCTGGGAGTCACGGTTCCCAAACCCACCTTTCACCTCCTGGCCAAAGCCGATTTTTCGCCTTACCTGGAAGCCATGATCAGCCAGGTGGTGGGCCAGTTTCTCCATCAGGGGGTGATCAGCAGCCGCGCCATTCTCCAGCCGGAGCCCCAGAAGATCCAGTTGCGCCGTCTGCCCTCCCGCCAGGAGACCCTGCTGCGCCCGCCATACCCCTTCATTGACTTGAATGATGGCCGGAAATCCGCGGCGGGCTATTGCCGGGACGTGGCCGTGGAAGTCTCGCCCGCGGACCGGTGGCTGGTGTGCGATCTGACCCAGCTCCTGCTGGTGCCCAACGTTTCCCCCAACTGGGCTGAAACCCATGAGCGCCAGCAGGCCCGCTTGCGGGAGCTCAAACCTGTGTATTTCAAGGTGAAGCGGGGTGAGATGCTGGTACGGGAAGGCGAGCGCATCACCCCCCTGACCCTGGTCAAGTTGCAGGCCCAAAGCAAGATCTACCCCCGGAGCCGGGGCGTCCTCATCTTTCTGGGCCTGTTCGGCTGTCTCGTGGTGCTCCTGGGGGTCTCTTATCAACTGGCCCGCATCACCCTGCGGCGCTTTCCCACCCGTTTGCGGGACATGACCTTTGTGGCGGTCCTGCTCCTGGCCGGCACCCTTTTGAACAAGGGGCTCCTGGTGCTGGGCGACAGCCTGTCCCGCAACCTCTCCCTGGTGAGCCAGGATATGGTGTACGTCCTCCCCCTGGGGCTGGCCCCCATCTTTGCCGCCATGTTTTTAGGGCTGGAGACGGGAGTAGGGGTGGCCTTTTTCGGGGCCACCTTCACGGCCCTCATGATGGATAAACCCTTTCCCCTGTTCATGTACTTTATCGTCGCGGGCCTGGTGGGGGTCTGGGGCGTGAAGACCTGCCGCCGCCGCAACGCCCTGATCCAGACCGGCCTGTACATCAGTCTGGCCAACCTGGTCATGGTGGCGGCCTGCAAATTGCTGGCCTTCCCCTTCACCGGCCGGGACCTGCTCATCGGCGAGGCCTTCGCCCTGGGCGGCGGGGTGCTCACCGGCATCCTGGCCCTGGGTTTGACCCCCATCATGGAGTCCTTGTTCAGCTATTCTTCCAACATCCGCCTCCTGGAGCTCCTGAATCTGGATCAGCCCATGCTCAAAGAACTGATGCTCATTGCGCCGGGGACCTATCATCACGCCATGGTGGTGGGCCAGATGGTGGAGGCCGCGGCGGAGACCATCGGAGCCAATCCCATGCTGGCCAAGGCCGCGGCCTATTACCACGACATCGGCAAGATCAAAAAACCGGCCTATTTTGTGGAAAACCAGATGGGGGGCGACAACAAGCATGAAAAGCTGGCCCCCTCCATGAGCAGCCTGATCCTCATCTCCCATGTGAAGGACGGGGTGGACCTGGCCCGGAAACACCGGCTGGGGGAGGCCATTGCGGAGATCATCCGCCAGCATCACGGCACCAACATGATCAGCTTCTTTTACCACAAGGCCAAGACCCAGGCGGCCCACCCCAACCAGGTGAAGATGGAGGATTACCGTTACCCCGGCCCCCGGCCCCAAACCAAGGAAGCCGGGCTGGTGCTCCTGGCGGACCAGGTGGAGGCGGCCTCCCGGGCCCTGGAGGACCCGACCCCGGCCCGCATCCAGGGCATGGTCCAGAAGATGATCAATAATGTCTTTGCCGACGGCCAGTTGGATGAATGTGAGCTCACCCTCAAGGACCTGCATCATATCGCCCGGAGCTTCAACAAGATCTTGGGGGGTATCTTTCACCAGCGCATCCAATACCCCCAGGCCGTGGACAAGAAGAAATCCCATGAGGATCTGGATAAACAACCGCCAAAGAAAAACGGTCCTAAGCCAGGAGAAGCTCAGGAAAAAAGCCGCGAAGATCTTAAACGCCTTGGATTGGTCTGAGGGGGAACTGAGCCTCACCCTGCTGAACGACCGGGCCATGGCGCGGCTCAACCGGGAAACCTTTGGCCGCCGCGGCCCCACCAATGTCATCGCTTTTCCCCTGGACGCCGTACCCGCCGCGGGGGGTGCGGGCCCGGGGCCGGCCAGCCAGGCGGCGCCGGGGCCTGCGTCCTCAACCACCGGTCCGCAGCCCGTATTGGGAGAAGTGGTCATTTCCCTGGAGACCACCCGCCGCCAGGCCCGGGAATTTGGCTGGCCCTGGCCGGAACTCCTGGATTTTTTCCTGATTCACGGCATCCTGCATCTGTTGGGCTACGACCACGAGGACCCTGGGGCCGCGGCGCGCATGGAGGCCAGGGCCTGGGAATTAATGAGCCTGCTCTATCCCGGGCGCGCCTGGACCCAGGAGTTGGCCGGCGAAGAGGTTTAAGGCCCAGTTTCGTTCAAATGCTTGTTTTTGAAACCGCAGGCTTTAGCGCGAAACCCCAAATCCCCCTAAATTCCCCTTTTCCAAAGGTTATCCGGCGGCTGCGCCCCGGTTCCGGGGCGGCCCGGTCCTGCCCGTGGGGCGACGGGGTCAGGCGGCCGTAACCTGGCCGCCAGGAGGCGGGCCCTTGGTGGGGGCCAGATTTTCCTATTGCCCCCCGAAGCCGGGGGGGCAGAGCGGCGCGGCATGGCCTGGCCTTGAGCCCTGTCGATCAGTACCGGCCTGGATTTCAGATGCCGCCCGCCAAGACTGCCGGGTGAAGCCGGAGAGGCAGGCCCGTCATCTGAAAAGACTTGATTTTTTTAAAGTACGGCGCGATCGTGGCCCAGGATGCCCAGGGGCGGCTTGGCGAAGCCGAAGGTTTTGGGGTAAATATTAAAGAATAAGGTCCCAAAAGCCGATTTGGAGTACATGCCCCTGAGAGAGCCCCTGATCTCGGCTTAATTTTCCAAGGATAGCCTGAACATGGAGAAGCGGAAACACCCCCGTCTTGAGACTTCCTCACCCATGGAGTATCAGTTGCCGGTTAAGGGATGGGGGACCGTCTGGTCATTAAAGGGGGTTCTCAAGGACATCAGTGTAGGGGGCTTTTATTTCACCTGTAAGAACCGCTTGTGGATGGATGTGGGCGACATTCTCCATTTCAATATCGACGTTGCCCCCCTCCTCCAGGCAGATTCTCAAGACCTCAACTATCTCGGCGTCCAGGGGTTGGTGGTGCGTATAGAATACCTGGGGCTGGGATCCGATCCTTGCGGGGTTGGGGTGCAATTACTGGAACTATTAGACTTTGCCTCAGAGGAACAACCGCGCTAGAGTTCAGAACCCGGCTTA
>CAYNMI010000248.1:0-4064 GCA_964398095.1 uncultured Desulfobacca sp. | reverse complement strand
AAGGAGTTGAACCTCCGGGGCCAGGAGTGGCTGGCGGCCCTTTAACCGGAATTTTAAGGTCAAAACAAAAGGCGTAACCTCTTGAGATTACGCCTAATTTATTGATATGGTGCCGAAGGCGGGATTTGTCCAGAATCCTTGATTCTATTGGCTCTCGGGCCTTTTACGGCGATTCACCTCAGCCATTAGAGGCCATCTTGGACCATATCGAGTCCTTTCGAGGCCCCAATTCCTTCACGGTCGGGCCTTCTCCATGACCTGGAACACCCACTTTCTATTCTCCATTAAATGATTGACTACCCACGCCCTTTCGCCATAAACTGACCTTATGAACATTGCCCCCTTCGCAGGTAGGGCATTTTTGGCACCTCATCAACCTCCTTATTGGGTGGCTGTTATGACACAAATATCCTCGACTCGGGAAGCAGTGATCCAGGGACTGCGGCTGGCCCTGCCGCATCTACGCCGGCGGTACGGGGTAGTGCGCCTGTCCCTTTACGGGTCCTTCGCCCGTGGCTTGGCCGATTCGGACAGCGATGTGGACCTGCTGGTAGAACTCTCCCGCCCCCTGGGGTTGGAGTTCGTGGCCCTGGCCCAATATCTGGAACGGAAGTTGGGCCGCAAGGTGGATCTGGCCACCTATGAAACGTTTCGGAGAAGTTTGACCTCGCCGCGCTATCGTGATATCGCGGTTAAAATCCAGGAGTCCCTGGCGGATGTCCAGGAAGAGGCGTGATAAGGAATACTTGGCGGATGTGGGGGAGGCGTTGCAGCGCATTATCGCCTATACCGTGGAGCTTACTTTCGAGGAGTTCCTGGCCGACCAGAAGACTCAGGATGCGGTGCTCCGCAATCTGCAAGTAATGGGAGAGGCGGTGAAGAAGCTGTCGGCCCCATTAAAACAGGCGCACCCACGCCTGCCCTGGAAGCAGATGGCCGGGATGCGGGATAAGGTAGTGCACGACTATTTCGGCATCAACTATGATATTGTTTGGGCACTGGTCAAGGAAGAACTCCCGGCGCTGTTGCAGTCTTTAACAGCCATACACTCTGACGGTGAGCAGCCCTGACATGCTGATATGATATTCTGGACGTCCTCCCCTTCGACCGCCTCCCCCCGGCCGGGATCACTTTTGACCTGGCCGTCTTTCCCCGGACCAACGCCCATCGCATTTGCTTGGCATTCAGGGAGCAATAGTGCGGGTTTTCGTTTTTTGGATGGTCTGTACCCGTGACCGAACCGTGCCGCCTAATCCATATCTGTATAGAGCTGCCTTCTGAGTCCACCTCCCTTTCACCTTCTCCCCAACTTTTTAATTAATCTCTAATTATCATAAAAATTAATCTTTATAAACCTTTTATATTATGTTATATTAGCTTTTAAAGTTAGCTGACCAAAAGGATTTTAGTCATGGAAAAAGCCTTTATTTATTTGCGAGTGAGCAGCCCCGGCCAGGTGGAGGGCTACGGGTTCGACCGTCAGGAAGAGGCTTGCCGGGCCTACGCCAAGAAAGCCGGATACGAAATCGTTGGGACATTCCAGGAGGAGGGCATCTCGGGGGCCAAGGACGAGACCGAGCGCCCGGCCTTCCAGGAGATGATGTCCGCTATCCTGGTCAACGGCGTCAAGACCGTTATCGTGGAGGGCATGGACAGGCTGGCCCGGGAGTTGCGGATACAGGAGGCTCTGCTGGTCTACATGGCCGCCAAAGGTGTGGACCTCCTCAGCGCCCGGACGGAGGAGAATGTTACCCAGGCTATTCAGGCAGACCCGATGAAAAAGGCCCTTGTCCAAATCCAGGGGGTCTTCGCTGAGCTTGATAAAAATCTGACCGTCAAGCGGCTGAGGAAAGCCAGGGACGCCAAAAGCGCAGAGCAAAAAAAGCGCTGCGAGGGCCGGAAGAGCTACGGACAGACCCCAGAGGAGAAGAAGGTCATCCAGCGGATCAGGGCCATGCGGCGCACCCGGAAGAATGGAACCCCAGGCATGACCATGCAGGCGATTTGCGACCGGCTGAACTTTGAGGGGATTTCCACCAAGTTGGGGAAGCAATGGACCCCCGGCCAAATACACGGCATTCTGAACCGGAGAAAGGGCCAATGAGGGGAATCATCGGCGACACCCCCGGAGAAGGGAGGCCACCTTGTTTGCCCCTGGGTCTCTTTGAAGGGGCGCCCGGCCAGAACCTACCCGACCGCGCCCGCCTGGTCAGCCCCAGCAGCCCCATCTCTGGCCCCGGCCCCCGATTGATCATGCCGGCCCGGAAGATGGAAAGTCTTAGCGTTTCGTGAAGGCGGACCTGCTGAGCTGGCTTGGCGGAAGGAGCAGACAGATCAGGGAGCAAGTAAAAGACCTTCCAGTAGGTTGACCATCATGGTGGGCTGGTGATCATCATGGGGGTGGCCACCTGGACCCCACCTTATCCTCACCATCGTGCACCAGGCGCAAGCAGCCCCCCTTACTTGGTTTGTCCTCTAGGTCCAGCCTACCCTCGGCGCCCCTTTTACCATCCCGGACCCGGACTACCAACACCGCCCCGGCGCCGGCGCCACGACCATGCAGAAGTGATGGACTGCCGCCCTTGGCCCTCGCCCTGTTGCCGGAGCCCTGGCCCCCGTTCACGTCCCCCTCTTCCGGTCCCATGAAGCAAACCGGGGGATGGGACTCCTACCCCCCCTGGCATACATGCATGGTCCGGAGTCGAACCACAAAAATTATTGATACCGGATTTGTTCTGAGGGAGATCCCGGAAGATTTTCCCGTTGGGGGCCATGGACTGGCGATTATCTTGAGATGCGAAAATGAGCAGGTGGTATCCGAGCGGTGACACCGTCTCCCTGTATAGGCCCTAAAAAAGCGTTACTCGCTTTCTACGGCGTGTTCACGCTTCGACCAAGGGTTGAAGTCCAGGGTTGGGGGGGTTATTGCTGGAGGTGCTTTCGGCGGGTGAGGTTGGCCAGGATAAGAGCCAAGACACCCCGTGCAAATTTCTTAATGCCTGCTGCTCCCAGCCTATATGACCGCCCCGGAAATTTTTCAATTTTTCGGGAGGATTCCCGATTCAAGCCTTATTTGCAAGGGTTCCGATAAACGAACGATATAGCAAAATTAGCGGATGGGCATACAGTGGCAAGCTAGTGCAAGTTGGGCACTTCCGATTTTCTGTGACCGCGCGGGCAAGGTTCATTTTGCTGCTTGAGTCCAGGGAGCGTCTGGTACCAAGCGATGACTTTGGTTGCGAAGATTCGTTGAGTACTCAAAGCTTGGATTTTAGATCTTGAGACCTGCCAGACGCAGGCCACCTAACAGGCCATCGATCAGGTTGTCGAACTTGACATAGCAGCCGATGAGAAAACGGCCGGCAACTGGGAAATCCGGCCTGAGTTGGAGCAACTCCGCCAAGGCTTGGGCCCCTTCCTGCTCCCTTCCCAACCGGCCTAAGGCCGCGGCCCGCAACAGCGGATCCCAGAAAAATTGGGGCATCTGGAAGGCCCGGGCTTCCTGATAGGCTTTTTCAAACCTCTCCTGAAGATAGAAATAAAAATATGGCGCCATATGGAACCAGCCCGGATAGTGGGGATTCAACTCGATACCTTTTCCCAAGATGGCCAGCCCCGACTCCCACTCCCCATATAGTGCCAAAAGCCAGCCGAGAAAACCGATGGGGGCGGGCGCGTTGGGGTTGAGGGCCAGGGCAGATTCAGCTTCCGGCAGGAACAACTCCCGCTCATTGCAGAAGAAATACATGTGGGCCAGGGCGGCCCGGGCAATCTGGCTCTCCGGTTCCAGGGCCGCCCCCTTCTGGGCCGCGACCAGGGCCTGTTCCAGGGGGGAGTCCCTGGGCAATAATTGCAGAGAGTAGCTTTGCCCATAGAGGAATGCCAGCAAGCTCCAGGCCAGGCCGGACTCCGGTTCCCGTTGCACCGCCTGCTCCATTACTGCCAAGGTCTCGGCAAAAGTCTGTGGTGTCATGATTATGATATGGTGGTAGAACCGCAGGAAGGCCTCATAGGTCTCGAGAGACTCGGGTGGCTTCTTGCGGGACTCCCGGGACAAGGTTTGG
>CAYNMI010000247.1:0-4076 GCA_964398095.1 uncultured Desulfobacca sp. | reverse complement strand
TTAGCCGAAAAGAATATGGGTGTGATCATGCCGAAAGATGCAGGGAAGTTTCAGGGTGGTAAATTGTCAAACGATTTTGGAGCCTCACCAATCAATCCAAGAGAACTTGAGATCAGGACCGACGCAAGTGGGAATTCCTGGGGCCTAATCCAAGGAGGCATATAATGGTAACTTTAAACCTGATTTCTCCGGAATGGGGTGCATGGCTCCATCTCATCTCCCCGATAGCCAGTCATGGAATCGGGGTGGGTTCTTTCCTGACCGGCATGGGTTTTTTGGGGATATTGTCAAGGAAGGGCAAACGTCCCAAGGCCGGCGAGGCCGAGGAATCCTGCCAACCAACCGGGAAAAACGTCGTCGACGTCACCTTGGGGAGGCCAAGCCAGATGGAATCCGATAAGACTCTGATAGCTGGTCTGCGGTCAGAGAATGCTGAGGTCAGAGCCAAGACCGCCCGGACACTCGGGGAGATTAAAGACCCCTGGGCGGTGGACCCCCTCGTCAACGCCTTGGGAGATCAGAATCGCAATGTCAGGTTTTGGGCGGCCTGGGCCTTGGGAGTCATTAAAGACCCCAAGGGGGTTGCTCCCCTCATCGCGACGTTACGGGACCCCGACGAGGGGGTGCGGTATCGCGCCGCGGAGGCCTTGGGCGAGATCAAGGATGTTACCGCCATCGACCCTCTCAAGGCCGCCCTGCAGGATTCCGGGGAAGGGGTGTGCCAGGTGGCGGCCTGGGCCTTGAAGCAGATCACGGCGCCGCCGCCTGCGGCGCCGCCGGTGGAAGCCAGGGAGGTTCAAGCTCCTGAGGTGGCCCCGCCGGAAATTGCGGTCTGCCAGCCGCCGCCATCGGCACCGCCAAGGGAGCCGGAACCGGTGATTTGTGTGGAGCCGCCCCAGGCCGAAGCCCCCGCAGCACCCCCGGCGCCCACTTTGGAAACTCTCCTGCGGGCAGCGGCGCCGCCCGCAGGCCCTGCCGCCCCGCCCGAGATGGCCGCGGCTTCGGCCCCCCCGCCTTTCCTCACCATGGCGAAGGAAGGCAGGGCTAACGACGCTGAAGCCCATTACTTCGTGGGGTTGGCATATAGCGAGATCGGACGTTGGGATGACGCCATCGCCAGCTATAAACAGGCCATCCAATGCAAGCCGGACCTGGCTGAAGCGTATTGCAACCTGGGGGTGGCCTACAGCAAGACCCATCGTTACCAGGAAGCCATGGTGTTACTGAAGGAGGCCGTCAGAATAAAGCCTGATTTGCACCGGGCCTACAGTAACCTGGGGGTGGTGTATGGCCAATTGGCTAGCTGGTCTGAGGCCCTCAGCGCTTTTGATCAGGCTTTGCTGATTAAGCCAAGCGATGCGGACAGCCAATACAATAGCGGGATCGTTTATTCCCGGCTGGGTCACTGGCAAGCGGCCCGCGGGGCTTTCAACCAGGTGCTGCGCATCCGGCCGGATGATCATGAAGCGCATTGCAGCATGGGCATCGTGGACTGCCAGTTGAGGTCATGGCCTGAGGCCCGCAGCGAGTTTCAACAGGCGGTAAGCCTCAATCCCGAGGCTTTCGAGGCAATCCGCTACCTGGGCCAGGTGGAGGCTCACCTGGGCCGGTGGCCGGAGGCCCTGGACGCCTTTCAACAGGCCCTGGCCCTGGCCCCCGATGACCCTGAAACGCACCGCTGTCTGGGGGCGATGTATGCCCAGTTGGGTCGCTGGGAGGAAGCCCAGACGACTTTTGAACAGGTTATTGCCCTGCAGCCCGAGGATTGGCGGGCTTACGGGAGCCTGGGGGTGATTCACAGCCTGCTGGGCAGGTGGCAGAATGCGGCCCTGGCCTTCCAACAAGCGGACAGGTTGAAGGATCCGGATAAAGCTTTTGGAGACCTGGAGGAATTGTCGGGCCAGCAAGGGTGCTTGGACGAGATGGTGGCCAACCTGAAGCAGGCGGTGGCCTGCCAACCCAATCTCCCGGAAGTCCATTACCTCTTGGGGATGGTGGCCAGTCTGGAGGGCCGCTGGCAGGAGGCCACCATGGCTTTCAGCCGGATTTTGTTTGCCGAGCTCCGGGCCGCCAATGGACCTTGGGGGTCGATGGCGGCAGCCAGTCAACTCGGTTATCATCAGGAGGCCTTGACCTTCTTGAGCTGGCCTATTCAGATAAAACCCGACTTTCCCGATCTGCGCATTAATCTGGAACTGGTAAAGGATGACCTGAGCAGTTGTCAGAACCGGCTGGAAGTCCTGAAGAGGTCTATCCAAGCCAAACCGCAGGACGTGGAGTCCTATTTCGATTTGGGTGAAACCAATATGTATCTTGGCCGCTATCCGGAAGCCATCGCGGCGTATAAGGCGGCCATAGAAGTCAATCCGGATAATGCCATGGGGCACTACCAACTGGCCATTGCCTATCGGGCTATGGGCGATTTGGTGTCGGCAGTGGAGGAGTATTCGACCTTGAGAGCCCTGGACGAAAACCTGGCTAAGAAACTGTTTTCTTAGTGATATCGGTTACCGGCCGGCAAGGGGAACGGCAGCAACATGCGGGTCGCAGGCAAACCATATTTTGTATCTTTTAAGAGCTCAGTGGGCCACCGGTTGATTTTCACCCGGGAAGCAGACCGATCAGGGAACCGCTTCCTCATAACCGCAGTACCTGAATGAGCGTTGCCGCATCTGGCTGGTAAAGGATGGCGCCATGAGAACGTTAAGGAAAGAGCTTCTGATCGCAGTCTTAACCCTGGTTGTTATGGGGTTGGTGGGTTCCACCTATGCGGTGGCAGCCCGGAAATCCAAAAATATTTACAAGCATCCCAAATACTTAGCCCTGTACGTCCAGCAGGGGGCCAAGATCTACCATTTGCATCAGGGGGCGCTGGTCTTTAGAACCGCCCTCACCCAGGGGCCGGACAAATCAGGTCTCTATGGGATTCCGGCGCCGCCGAAAATCAAGCTGGATGTCAAGCCCATATCCATATTGGTCTTTGATCCTGAAACCGCGGGCACGATCATGCGGTTGGCCAAGCTGAAGCGGGTGGAGAAGGCCCCGGCCCACGACTTTGATTTCCAGGTCACCAAGCTTGAACCCGCGGCCTTCGGAAAAAATTATCACGTGAAATATGATGAGTCGATCCCCATAAACTTGTGGTGCGTCGAGAAGGATATCCAACTGCAAGTAGACCCGGTGGCCGGGAAGCCGGGATGGTATCGGGCCGTGCCGGAACAGGAACTGGAAGCGGGGATTTATGCCATCAATTTTGGCTGCGTCGATGGCCCCCGGCTTTATAGCGGCGATTTAAAATTTTATCCCTTTGGGATGGGTCCGATCGCGCCTAAGCCTCCCGTGTGCAAAGCAAAGCGCCGGGTCAAACGGCGCCGGGTGGCGCGGCATCCGGTGGTGGCGGCCCCGCCAGCGGTGGCCTGCCTGCCGGCTCCGAGGGTCCAGCCGCCGCCACCGCGGCGGCCGGCGCCCACCACCATGCTGAATGCGGGACTCAGCTACGATGTGGTTAACACTTCAGGCCGGCGGGAATACCAGATCACCAACCTCAATGATATCCCCTGGCACAATGTCAATATCGAGGTCTACGTGCGGGACAACCAGTTCCCGGCTACGGTCCTGGGGCCGGTGGAAGTCTATAAGAATATCGTGTTGCCGGATCAAACCGTGAACCAGGCTCCCGATAAGACCATGCTGCAGTATGAGAGACTCAGTGATGCTGGGGACAAGATCTACCTGAAGATTAAGTGCAAAGAAGGGGTCATCAGGAAGGCCTGGCAAAATGTGTCTATGGGGGACTCCGGTCCCGCCGATCTCGTGCCGGTACCCTGGGATTTAAAGGAGTGACCGGTTAGGGGTTTACTCCCCACCGGCAGGAGAGTGGGCCAACGCGATCAAGAGCCGTTGGCCTCATCTCCAGCTCAGGCGGCGGGATTTTAGGACAGGGACCTGAGGACCGGGAAGGTCTTATCCCGGGTTGCGATTAAAGAGGTATTTTTTGCAGCCGAGCTTCAGACTGGGCTGGCACAGGCGGGACGCCTGTGCCAGCTTTTGGTTTGCTGCTTGATCTTATACCAAGT
>CAYNMI010000246.1:0-4089 GCA_964398095.1 uncultured Desulfobacca sp. | reverse complement strand
CGCACCTGCGTGTGCGCCCTCAAGCCAGGGCGGACACATAGGTCCGCCCCTACAAAAAAATGCCATTTGTTTGCGATTTGGTATAAGCCGCATTATTCATTGAATTAGATAATTAAGTAGAATAGCCGCAAAAACAGAGGGGTTTTTGCACAGGCTGGAAAGCCTGTGCCACCAGCTCATTACCGTCTGGTGAATTATCCGGCTTAGGCCGCCCGCAGGGCGTCCAACAGCGGCATGCGGGCCGCCTTCAGGGAAGGCAAAAAGCCCCCCACCAGGCCCATGCCCACGCCGAAGCAGAGGCTTTTGACGATGATCCCGGGGGTGAGGGCGAACTTGAAGGTGATTTCGGCGAAGCTGGACCAGTTGATGGTGGAAAGCGTCATGAAGTTTAAGAGCGAGGCCGGCACCAGGCCCAAGAGCCAGCCCAGAAACCCCAGGAGCATGGATTCCAGGAGGAAGGCGGCCAGGACGTGATGCCGCTTGAAGCCCAGGGCCCTGAGGGTGCCGATCTCGGAGACCCGGGACCCCACCTGGGCGTACATGGTGACCATGGCCCCGAGGATGGCCCCCAGCCCGAAGATGCCGGTGAGCACCAGACCCAGGAGGCGGATGAAGGTGGCCAGGCGCCGGGACTGGTTTTCATAGAATTGCACCTCCCGGAGCACCTGCACCGGCAGGCGGGGGTCGCTCTCCAGGCGGGCCTTGAGGGCGTCGAAGGCCGCGGGGTCCCGGAGGCGCAGGGTCACCGAGGAAAAGGACGTGCGCCGGAACGCGGCCAGCAGGGTCTCCACGTCCCCCCAGAGTTCTGAGCTAAAACCGGTGTTGCCCGCGTCCATAATCCCCACCACCCGCCAGTTGCGCATGGCGAAGCGCAGGGTCTCCCCCAGGCCGGCCCCCTGGAAGCGCCGGGCGATCTGGGCCCCGGCCACGATCTCGGTGGAGCCGGGGCGGAGGAACCGCCCGGCGCTGATGCGCACCTCCCGGCGCAACTCCGGCGACACCGGCTGCACCCCCCGGATGATGACGTTGCCCGGCAGTCCGCTGCCCCGCTTAGGCAGGTTGATGAGCACGATGGCCTCATCCGCCACCAGGCGGCGGCCTTCCTTATCCAGGGCCACTTCGGGCTGGGCGCCGATGATGCCGGCCTGGGTGCGGTCGATGGCGCTCTGGACCTCGGATTCGGACCCGGCCCTAAGGACAATGACGTTGTCATAGGAGCCGGTGGCCACCAGGGTGCGCCGCAAACCCTCGGAAAGCATGAGCACCGCCGCGAAGACGAAGACCACCAACGCCATGCCCGCGGCGGTCAAGAACGTCGTCAGCCGCCGGGCCAGGAGGTTGCGGTAGCTGTAGGAGATCGGAATCGGCATGGTAGTAGTCAGTTGTCAGTAGTCAGTTGCCAGTTGCCAGTAGTCAGTAGTCAGTTGTCGGTTTTGGGTTTTAGGTTCTGGGTTCTGGGTTTAAGATTTTAATTTTTCAGTGGCACAGGCTTCCAGCCTGTGGCTTGGCCGCCCTCCCCGCATATTATCCCACGTTTCGGAGGGCTTTGGCAATCCGGGGCCGGGAGAAGAAAGGGAAGAAAAGAGCTTTGGGCAATGAGCTTAAGGCGCATTTTTTCTCGTTCCCAAGGGCAAATTGGGGAGGAGTTGAAAAAAGGGTGTCCAAAGCTTGGCAGGAAAATAGGCGTCCCCAAGCTGGAGTTTGGGGGCGGGATGAAACCTTACCCCGGCCTCCCGGTGGATGCCCAGGGAATGATGCAGGCGCTGGCCGACAGCACGGGCTTGAGATCAATGTCCGCATTATCGGCCGGGAAGAGTTTGTGCGGCCAGACTATCTCAGGCCTTGAGGAAATTTTCTGCGAGCGCGGCGATTTCCTCTGCCTTGTTCAGCCCATTTATGCAGCGCCGGGCTTCAATAAAATTGATGCCTTGGGCGTTGATATAATCGGTAAGCTTTTTGCCGGTAAAGGTCCCGTGCTTGAAGCCGTGCACCAGGATGACCAGGGCGGTTTGGGGCTCCAAGGCCAAGTCAGGATCGTTCACCAAGTCGATACCCAGGATTTGGGCATACTTGCGGTAGTTGGCCTTCCAGGTAAGCTGGACATAGCCCCGGCCGTAATAAGGATAATACTTGGAAAGATTGTTCCGGCGCCATTCCTCGTCCTTCCAAAAGGCTTCCCGGACGGGTTCGAAGGTATGGGCCGTTTCCCATTCCACCGTAGCCAAAACGTAGGCGATCTGTTGGGGCAAGCCAATTTCCTGTTTTTGGCACTCCGCTTTGATCGCGGCGATAGTGCCTTTTTTGGTGGAAAAATTAGTTGCGGCGGCGGGCCCGGCTTCCGGGGCGGCCTGGAGGAAACCAGGCGGCCGCCGAAAACCTGCCACGTTTTGCAGGGGATAGGATTCTTCGGTGACGGCGTTGCTCTGATTGCCGCCGATCACCTGCACCCAGTCGCCTTCCAGGGCCTCGAAATAGGCCACGTGGTAACTGCCGTCATCCCACCGGAATACGACCACATCGCCGGTTTTCGGGGTGTCCACCGGGCGTCCGAATTGCAACCAATCTTTGGCCCGGGCGGAGCGCAGGCCCTTGACGCCATTCAGAAAAAAACCGGCATTGACAAAGACGGCGCACCATTTGGTGGAGTCGTGCCAGTACTCTTCAGGTAAGGTAGTCAGCTTAAACCAGGAAACTATCTCGGGGTTATCTCCGGCTCCCGCTACCTCCTTTACACCCAATTCCTGCTTGGCCCAGACCATCCAGGCCGGGTCGCCTGCGGAGGGGGCCGTGGCCGGTTGACGGCCCGCCGGGGCCTCCTGGATATACTTACCGGACACCCAGCCGATAGTGTCGTCCTCCAAGAGAATGGGCGCCCAATCCTCGATGGAGGGAGATATGATCATCTCCCCCTGGGGCACGCTTCCCACGACCTCATAATCGGTTCCCGGACCGGACCGGATATTGAGGCTGCTGGCAGTTACAGTGTAATATTTTTCGTCACCCATGGCTCAATCGCCTCCGTATGAAAAGGTCTGCGACACGAGGCCATTATGAATTATTTCAGAATTTTTACAATATTATTTCGATGACCTGTCATGAGTAGTTGTGGGATGTATAATAAATTTACCCCACTTTTCTCAACGCCTCCGCAATCTGGACGCGGGTGGCTTGCCAGGCGGGGATGAGGCCGGCCAGGAGGCCCACGGCCAGGGCCACGGCCAGGCCCAGTTCGGCGGTGGTCCGGGTGATGTTGAGGCCCGGGAAATACTGGGCCACCTCCGGGGGAAAGAATTTCACCACCGGGAAGCTCAGGGCCAGGCCCAGGAGGCCCCCCACCAGGGAGAGGATGAGGGACTCTCCCATGATGAGGCCCACCAGGTGCCGGGGCTTGAAGCCCATGGTCTTGAGTGCGGCATATTCCCCCATACGTTCCCGGGCGTTCATGGCCATGGTGTTGGCCAGGACCCCCAGAATCACCCCGATCACCACCCAGGAGACCACCCGGATGGCCAGGAGGATGGCCGAAGTCATCTCCACGAAACTCAGATTGAAGGCGGCCTCGGTTTCGGTCAGGGTTTCGGCCAGGGAGTTTTTGAAGGTGGCGTCGATTTTGGCCGAGACCTGCGGGGCCAACTCCGGCCGGGCGATCTGCACCAGATACCAGCCCACCTTGTCGGCCAGGTCCGGGGCGATCTTTTTCAGGGTCTCATTGAGATAATCCCAGTGAAAAAAGAGCTGGGTCTCGTCGGTGTTGGGGTAGCGCCCTTTATAGATGGCCCGGAGCACCAGGCGGTATTCCCCGGGGAAGTAGGTGCCGGTGAGGACGATGGCGTCGCCCAGGCGCCAGCCGTAGCGGGCCGCGAGCTTGCGGCCGGCCAGGGCGCCGCGGCGGTCCCGGATGAGGGCCAGCTTCTGGTCCGGGGGGATGACAAATTCGGGGTAGGCGTCCAGATAGCCGGGCAGAGAGGCCGCAAACTGGGGGAAGAAATGGCGCTTGTCGATATAGATGCCTTCGAACCAGTAGGCGTAGGGCGCCCGGACCACGCCGGGCACGGCCTGGATCTTGGCGAGATCGGCCAGGGGCAGGGG
>CAYNMI010000245.1:0-4106 GCA_964398095.1 uncultured Desulfobacca sp. | reverse complement strand
CCCAGGGTTTCGGCCCCGCCTTCCACCAGGAGGCTCTGCACCTGGCGGGCCCCCAGGAGGTCCAGGAGGGCCGGGAGGGAGACCCGCCCGGCGTCCGGGGGCAGCACCAGGACCTCGGCGCCGGCCGCCGTGAGGGCGCGGATGGCGGCGCCAGGGGCCTGGCTGGTGCAGGCCACCCAGGTGGGGGCTTCGGAGTCCAGATTAAGCAACCGGGCCGTCAGGGGCAGGCGCAGGCGGCTGTCCAGGACGATCCGGATGGGGTCCCGGCCCCGGCCCCGGGGCAGGCGGGTGGTGAGCTGGGGGTCGTCGGCCAGGGCCGTGCCGATCCCCACGAGGATGGCGTCCACCCGGTGGCGCATCCGGTGCCCCAGGGCCCGGGCGGCCTCGCCGGTGAGCCACTGGGACTCGCCGCCGGCGGTGGCGATCTTGCCGTCCAGGGAGCAGGCCGCCTTGGCGATGATCCAGGGGCGGCCGGTGTCTACAAAGTGAAACCAGGCTTCGTTCAGGCGCCGGGCCTGGGCGGCCAGGAGACCCACGGAGACCTCCACACCGTGGGCCGCCAGGAAGTCGGCGCCGCCGCCGGTGACCCGGGGGTTGGGGTCCGGGGTGGCGATGACCACCCGGCGCACCCCGGCGGCCAGGATGGCTTCAGTACACGGCGGCGTTTTGCCGTGGTGGTTGCAGGGTTCCAGGGTGACGTAGAGGTCGGCGCCCCGGGCGGTCGCGCCCGCAGCCCGCAGGGCTTCCACCTCGGCATGGGGCGCCCCGGCCCGGCGGTGGTAGCCCCGGCCCACCACCCGGCCGTCTCGGACCAGGACCGCGCCCACCATGGGGTTGGGGGAGACCCAACCGGCGCCTTTGGCGGCCAGGCGCAGGGCCAACTGCATGTAAGAGGTGTCGTCAGTCAAGATTGGCCTTTCCGGTCGCGCTCCTTAAAGACTTCCCGGGCGGCGAACATGCCGTTGAGCGCGGCGGGAAAACCGGCATAGACCGCCATTTGGATGATCACTTCGACAATCTCGGTGCGGGTGCAGCCGACATTGAGGGCCGCATGGATATGCACCTTTAATTGGGGCGCGGCGTGGCCCAGGGCGGTGAGCGCCGCTACCGTGGCGATCTCCCGGGACTTGAGGTCCAGGCCGGGCCGGGAATAGATGTCGCCGAAAGGGAATTCAATGGTGTAGCGGGCCAGGTCCGGGGCAATATCCTGGAGGCTGGCGATGACGCGTTCCCCGGCCTCGCCGTCGATCTCTTGGAGTTTTTCCCAGCCGCGGCGGTATCTGTCGTCGTTCATGGGGATAATTCCGTTCTATGGATTAAACAGTTTGAATTCATAAGGTGTCCAAGCAAAGCTTGGACTAAATACTTTGTTCCCAAGTACAACTTGGGAACGAGGTTAAAAGGCATCTTAGGCCTGCCTCATTTATTCTCCCCTTTTTCCTTGCGGCTGGCCAGGAGATCGCGAATCTCTTCCATGAAGTCGGTGGCGTCGGTGAAGTGGCGGTACACCGAGGCAAAGCGCACGTAGGCCACTTCGTCCCACTGGCGCAGTTGGGCCATGACCCGTTCGCCGATCCAGGTGGAGGCGATTTCACGCTGGCCGGATTCCAGCATCTCCCGTTCCAGGCTGTCCAGAAAATTCTCAATGGCGTCGATGGACACGGGCCGTTTTTCGCAGGCCTTGGTGATGCCTTCGTAGAGCTTGGAACGCTGAAAGGGTTCCCGGCGGCCGTCTTTCTTGACGACCAGGGGCATGCTTTCTTCCACCTGTTCATAGGTGGTGAAGCGCCGCTGGCAGTGGAGGCACTCGCGCCGGCGCCGAATGGCGTTGGCTTCCCGGCTGGGACGGGAATCGATGACCTTGTTGTTGGTGCTGTGGCAATAAGGGCAGCGCATGGCATATCTTCCAACAAAAAGCCGCGCCAGTAAATAGGAAATTTACGCGGCCGGGGGAATGAGGCAAAATTGGCCGGAGGGCTGGATGGGGGGTCATACCGTTTTCAGTTTTCCGTTTTCCGTAAAATAATTTAGGGAATTCATTATGTTAGCCGGAGAGTTTGTTGCATCTGAATCTGAAATTGGTATCAGACGGACAGGACACAGATTGAAAACCTGGGCCACCCAAAGAAGGTCAGGGGGGGATTGCGGGTGCGGGAGCGGGCTCAGCTCAGAAAGAGCCGCGGGCGGCGCAGGGCTGGGCCGGCTGGTCCATGAGCCATTCCTCGGCAAACAGCGCGGGGAAACAGCGGCAGAGTTCTTTCACCCGGCCTTCGAGTTTCTGGAGGCGGGCAGTATCCGTGGGGGCGGACAGGGCCTGGTGAATGAGTCCGGCGATGATTTCCATCTCCGGTTCCTTCATGCCCCGGGTGGTCAGGGCCGGGGTGCCGATGCGGATGCCGCTGGTGGTGCGGGGCGAGCGCTGGTCAAAGGGGATGGCGTTCTTGTTGACCGTAATGCCGGCCAGGTCCAGGGCCTCTTCGGCTTCCCGGCCGGTGAGGCCATTGGGCGTCACGTCCAACAGGATGAGATGGGTGTCGGTGCCGCCGGCCACCAGACGGTAGCCCTGTTTGAGAAACTCCCGGGCCAGGGTTCGGGCATTGGCCACAGTCTGCTCCTGGTAGCGCCGGAAAGAAGGCGCCAGGGCTTCCTTGAAGGCCACGGCCTTGGCGGCGATGATGTGCATAAGCGGGCCGCCCTGAATCCCTGGAAAAATCTGGCTGTCCAGGGCCTTGCCGTACTGGGGCTGGGCCAGGATGAGGCCGCCCCGGGGGCCGCGCAGGGTCTTGTGGGTGGTGGAGGTGATAAAATCCGCGCTGGGCACCGGATTGGAGTGGAGACCGGCGGCGATCAACCCGGCGATATGGGCCATATCCACCATGAGATAGGCGCCGACCTCCCGGGCAATGTCGGCGAAGCGGTCAAAGTCCAGGGACCGGGGATAGGCGCTGCCGCCGCCGATGATCATCCGGGGGCGGTGCTGGCGGGCCAATGCCGCCACCACCTCAAGATCGACCTGTTCGGTGCGGCGATCGACGCCGTAGGTTACGGCATGGAAGAGGCGACCGGAGAAATTCACCGAGGCGCCGTGGCTCAAATGGCCGCCATGGGACAGGTCCATGCCCAGGATGGTATCACCGGGCTTCAGGAAGGCAAAATAGACGGCCATATTGGCCTGGCTGCCGGAATGGGGCTGGACGTTGGCGTAGGGCGCGCCGAAGAGATCCCTGACCCGGCTGATGGCCAGGTTTTCGGCGGTATCCACAAATTCACAACCGCCATAGAAGCGCCGGCCCGGATACCCCTCGGCGTATTTATGGGTCAGGATAGACCCCTGGGCCTCCAACACTGCGCCGCTGACAAAGTTTTCGGAGGCAATCATCTCCAACTTGTACAGTTGGCGCTGACGCTCACGCTCAATCACGGCAAAAATTTCCGGGTCAGTGCGGGCCAGGTCGTTCATCGAGTAAAAACTCCTGCCAATTAAGTCTCTTGGGCCAGCCGTTCCAGGAGATCCAAACGCTCCTGATGGCGGCCGCCATCAAAGGGGGTGTTGAGCCAGGCCCGGACGATTTCTTTGCCCAGGTCCGGGCCGATGACCCGGCCCCCCATCACCAGCAGATTGGCGTCATTATGACGCCGGCACATGATGGCGGTAAAGATATCATGGCACAGAGCGGCCCGGATGCCGGGGAAGCGATTGGCCATGATACTCATGCCGAGGCCGGTCCCACATATAAGTATACCCCGGCCGTGCGGCCGCGCCAACACCGCTTGCACTACTTTTTTGCCATAAAGCGGATAATGCACCGATTCATCCGGGCTGGCGCAGCCGAGATCATCGTGAGGGACCTTGAGTTCATGCAAGAACCGGAGGATCTCGCGTTTCAGCCCATGCCCGGCGTGGTCGCAGCCGATGGCAACGATTACCGGCTCAGCCGGCCCGGGCGGAGATGAAACTGATGACATCCTGAACGGTCCTGAGTTTTTCCGCGTCCTCATCGGCGATTTCCATGCCAAATTCTTCTTCCATGGCCATGATCAATTCCACCAAGTCCAGGGAATCGGCCCCCAGGTCATCGACAAACACAGCTTCGGGCGTGACCTCG
>CAYNMI010000244.1:1115-4115 GCA_964398095.1 uncultured Desulfobacca sp. | reverse complement strand
CCTTTTCGCCTTTTCCCCCAATTATCATGACCACTGAGCGCCTCCAAAAATTTCTTTCCCGGGCCGGGGTGGCCTCCCGGCGGGCGGCGGAGGAGATTATCCGGGCCGGGCGGGTGGCCGTCAACGGCCAGGTGGTCGCGGAGATGGGGGTCAAGATCGATCCCGGCCGGGACGTGGTCCGGGTGGATGGGCGGACGGTGAAGGTGACTGCGGCGGCGCGGACCGTCATGCTCCACAAGCCCTATGGCTACGTCTGCACCCTGAGCGACCCCCAGGGGCGGCGGGTGGTCACGGAGCTGCTGGGAAAGCAGGCGGGGCGGCTCTATCCCGTGGGGCGTCTGGATTACGACGCTACGGGGCTCCTGCTGCTCACCAACGACGGCGAACTGGCGTACCGGCTGACGCACCCCAGCTACCTGGTGCCCCGCACCTACCGGGTAACGGTGACCGGGGAGGTGAGCAAGGAAGTTGAGCGCCGGCTGGCCGCGGGAGTGGAACTGGATGGCCGGGCCGTTTACCCGGAAGTGCAGGTGATCAAGCGGGACGCGGAGAAGACGGTGTTGGAGGTGACCGTGCATGAAGGGCGGTATCATCTGATCAAGCGGATCTTGGAGCAGGTGGGGCACCCGGTAATGAAATTGAAGCGCATCGGGTTCGGACCCCTCCGGTTGGAGGGACTGGACCGGGGGAGCTTCCGGGAGCTCAGCGCCCGGGAGATGGCGGCTCTAAAGGCGGAGGTGAATCTCAAGTGAGCCCGGAGGAGAGACCGTTTTCGCCGGAGATGATCCCGGAGCCTTACGGGGAGCCGGATTTCATGCCGCCCTGGCCGCCCGCCAAGCCGCCGCGCCGGGGTCTGCACCTGCTCCTGCTCCTGGCCACAGTGGCCACCACCATCATCGCGGGGGCGGTCCAACAGGGGGTCAACCCCCTGACCACGCCGGGGCTGCTCTATAAAGGCATCCCGTTCTCCTTTACCCTGCTCCTGATCCTGGGCACCCACGAAATGGGGCATTACCTGGTCTCCCGGCGGCACCAACTGGACGTAACGTTGCCGTACTTTATCCCGGCTCCGCCCATTCCCTTTATTATCGGGACCTTTGGGGCCTTCATCCGCATCCGATCCCCTATCCGGGACAAGCGGGCTCTGCTGGACGTGGGCTGCGCCGGGCCGTTAGCCGGGGTCCTGGTGGCCATTCCGGTGATCCTGATCGGCCTGAAATTATCTACGGTAACCGTTATCGGCGGGGGAGGGGAGGGGCTGACCCTGGGAGAACCGCTGTTGTTCAAGTTCCTGAGCTGGCTGGTCCTGGGGCGTCAGGGCCCGGAGGTCAATGTTGTGCTCAATCCGGTGGCCTTTGCCGGCTGGATCGGTCTTTTGGTCACGGCCCTCAACCTGATTCCGGTGGGGCAACTGGACGGGGGCCACGTGGCCTATGCCCTGTTTCCCGAATACCATCGCTACATCTCTTTAGGGGGACTTGCACTCCTGGTGGTCTTCGGGTTGCTGTTCTGGAAAGGCTGGCTGATGTGGGCCGTGCTCCTGTCTTTTCTGGGCTGGCGTCACCCGCCGCCCTATTTATCCTGGGTGCCCCTGGACCGGCGCCGCCGGATTCTGGGGATGGTCACCATTGTGGTGTTCGTACTCACCTTTACCCCGGTGCCCTTTACCCTGAGCTGAGGCGGACGCCAGGGCCGAAGGGGGCCTGGAGGCTGACGGGTTGGCCGGATAATGCTACAAGGTATTTCAAAACCGGGTTATTGTGTCACCCTGAGGGTTAGCGAAGGGTCTAGGTTATTGGAAAAACTAGATTCTTCGCTGCGCTCAGAATGACAAATTGGCGCAAAAGGAGGTTTTGAAATAGGTTCTAGCAAAGGGGAGGCGTCTATGAAGCGGTGTCGTGGTCTGTTGGCCTGTGCGGCGGTTTTGTGGTTACTGTCCCCCGCCGCGGCGGCGGTGATCGCCAAGAACGATAAAGACGTGCGGGCCATTGCCGAGCCGATCCTGGATACGGTGCTCACCGGCCTCAACGAAGGCAACTATGGCCTCTACAGCCGCCATTTTGACCCCACCCTGAAAGAAGCCATCCCGGAGAAAGAGTTCTTGCGGGTGCGGGCCAATATCCTGAAAAAATTGGGTAAATACCAGTCCAGCACTTACCTGGGCTTCGTGCCGAAAGGCAATTTTACCATGGTCCTGTGGCGGGGCCGGTTCAGCGCCGCGGATGATTCCGTCTTGATTAAACTGGTGTTGACCAAGCGGGGGAATAAGGTACTGGTTACGGGTCTGTGGTTTCAATAACCCCGGGGACCCTGGTCAGTATTAGCGGGCCGTCTGCCGGCGGCATTTTGGCCTCCTGGCGTGGGAGCTATCCATGAGCCAGATCATATCCGAGGCTTACAAGTTCTGCCCCCTCTGCGGCGGCCGGTTGGAGAAGCGCCTACTCAAGCCCCAGGAGCCCCAGCGCCTGGTGTGCACGGAGTGCGGCTATGTCTTTTACCTGGACCCCAAACTGTCGGTGATCGCGGTGATCCCCCTGGATGAGGGGGTGGTGATGGTGCGCCGGTCCATTGAGCCGGGCTACGGCCTCTGGGTGCTGCCCGGGGGGTTCGTGGATTTGGGGGAAGTGGTGGAGGCGGCGGTGGTCCGGGAGACCCGGGAGGAGACCAACCTCATCGTGCGGCCCCTGAGCCTGCTGAATATCTATTCCTATCAGGACCGTCCCACGGTAATCGCGGCCTACGTTACGGAGTACGTGTCCGGGGAGCTCTCCGCCAGGGATGAGACCCTGGAGGCCCGGGTCTTTGGGATCAAAGAGATTCCCTGGCCCCGGATCGCGTTTTCCTCCACCAAGGAGGCGCTGGGGGAATATATCAGCCGGTATGGCAGGTAGCGGTGAGCAGTGAGCAGTGAGGCAAGACGATGATTGGCGCGATAGGTGCAGGGTGGGCACGGCTCACCGGATCTTCTCTAAAGAATAAAAAAATTCTGGGAGAAAAACA
>CAYNMI010000244.1:0-1105 GCA_964398095.1 uncultured Desulfobacca sp. | reverse complement strand
AGTGAGCAGTGAGCAGTGAGCGGTGAGCAGTGAGCGGTAAGCGGTTTTTAGTGAATAGTGAGATAAGAGCATGACTTGGCGGAGAAAATCCGCCTGGAGGGTGCGTCTTATGCAGCATTGAGGCTCATAAGCGCAGGAATTGGCCACCCCCGATCATGAAAATCTTTGGCCCGGGCGAGCCGCCGGCTCGCCCCTACGGGGGGAATTTCATGGTAAAATCCGAGGCGACAAAAAAACGTTCTTTGCCTGCAACTCGTTATAAACCATAAAAAATTCTGGGAGAAAAATATGGACGAGGCACGGCGGCAACTCCTGGAACTTCTCAGGGTGAAATCGTTTCGCTACAGCCCCGATATGCCGTTCAAGCTGGTGAGCGGCCGGGAGAGCCCGTACTATGTGGACTGCCGGCCCACCACGCATAACGGTCAGGGGCTGGCGCTCATCGGCGACATCTTTTTTGAGATCATCCGGGACCTGAAGGTGGACGCCATCGGCGGCCTGACCATGGGGGCCGACCCCATAGCCCACGCCACGGCGCTCACCAGCTATCTGAAGGGCCGGCCCCTCAACGCCTTTGCGGTGCGCCAGCGGCCCAAGGAGCACGGCACCGGGGGGCTGCTGGTGGGGGACATCGAACCCGGGGACCGGGTGGTGGTGGTGGAGGACGTCACCACCACCGGGGGCTCGGCGCTCCGGGCGGTGGCCGCGGCCCGGGAGTTCGGGCTCACGGTGGTCAAGGTGCTCATCCTGGTGGACCGGGAGGAAGGCGGTAAGGAGGCCGTGGCCCGGGAAGTCCCGGAGGTGGAGGCGGTGTTTCGGATTTCGGAGTTGCGATAAGGAGAATCCTCTTCTAAACTATTTAACAATTAAAAGAATCTGCTGAGCGCGGCCGGGTATCATGCCAGGTTGCCTGCATATCCCACACGATTTTTTGAGGATACCGTCATGACATTTGGGAAAAGGCTGCTCATCACGTTTCTCGCCATGCTGGTGGTTAGCTACGTAGCCGGTCTGATTTGGAAGAACACCTTCAACAGCCTCATGCCGAGTTATCTGGCCGGGATCATCGGCGGCCTGACCGCCTTGCCGGTGTGGGAGATGCTCA
>CAYNMI010000243.1:3053-4119 GCA_964398095.1 uncultured Desulfobacca sp. | reverse complement strand
TGCAAGCCCCCGGAGAGGTTCTTATACTGCTCTGCGGCCTTATCCGTGAGGTTCACGAGTTCTATCAGGTTGTCGATATCGGCGTTCCCGCGGGAGAAGAGGCGCGTATAGAACTGCATGGTTTCCCTGACCGTTATCCGGTCGAAAGAACTGAAGTCTTGCGGCAGGACGCCGATCCGGGGGACGATGGCGTGTTTCTCCTTGGTGACGTCCATCCCGAGAAGCCGCACTTTGCCCGACGTGGGCTTGCGGATCATATCGATGATCTCGACGGTAGTGGACTTGCCGGCGCCGTTCGGGCCCAGGAAGGCGAAAACTTCACCTTTCCTGACCTTGAACGATATGTCGTTGACCGCCAGCAAATCCCCGTAACGCTTCGTCAAGTTCTCGACTTCGATGGAGTGTTCAGCCGCTTGCGTCATGGCTTGCCTTTTTACCTCCACAGGGCGCCGGGATTAATCTCAGGGGCTGCGGGCCTCTTTTCCCAGCCGCAAACCAAAATTAAGCACTAAAACTCCCGGGCGCTCCTTACCCGCCAGCCGCCAGTTCTAAAAGGAGTTTTTTGATGGCCTCAAACCGGCTGCTATCTATCCGGCCGGAGGCGGCAAATCTGACGATGCCCCTCTTATCGATAATGATAAAATTGCTGTCATTATCTCTCATCCGGTACGCCGCAAACATGCCGCCGGTCCAGTCCCCGTAAATCGTTATCTTCAACTGGGCGGAGGTTTCCCTTAATTTTTCTTTCCAAGCGGTTAAGGACGTGGCCTCCATGGCATTTACGACCAGCAATCTAAAGATTTGACTCTGAATATTTTTCGGCTGAGCCGCGTAAAGCCTATCCAGATAATGTTGTAAGGCATCGTTAACCTTGACGGTATCTCTGGTGGCATAAAACAATGCGACCACCTTTCCCCTGAGCATGTCCAGCGTGAGCTTTTGATTGTCTCCGGATACCAGTGAGAAAGAGGGGGCCGGCTCACCTGTGCCTAAAATAGCCTGCGCTGCAGTTGGCGCCAGACTCCAAACCAGGAGGGTCGCGGCGATCAGGACGGATTTAGCCATA
>CAYNMI010000243.1:0-2953 GCA_964398095.1 uncultured Desulfobacca sp. | reverse complement strand
TGGCGCCAGACTCCAAACCAGGAGGGTCGCGGCGATCAGGACGGATTTAGCCATATTGCGCTTAAAGTTCGGAGATAGATTCTTGGCGTTCATTGCTGCACCTCCGCCAAAAGGATTATCCGAGGCATTCGCCGCATCGATCTTGCCGGTTCAAGAGGGCGATGGAAAGCCAAACCGTTCCCCGGGGCAGCGAACGCACCCAGATGGACCGGCCGGGGTTTAAGGGAAACCGCAGCCGCGCCTTCCCTGATAAACCCACGGGAAAGGTATACCCGCCGTCCCTGCTCACCGCCGGATAGACGTGGATTTGCCGCGGCGAAACCAGGTGGAAGGCGCATCCCAGGGCCTTGGCCACGGCTTCCTTGACCGACCAGAGCAGGGCTGAGGCCCTGGCCAAATCTCCACCCGCCACCCTCAAGGCCTGGTGCAGCTCAGGCCCATGGAAGACCCGGTGCACGGGGAATTCCCCTTGGAATTCATCGGTTGCGGCCACATCGATGCCGATCTCAGACTCATCCCCACAGAGGGCGGCCCAGATTTTCCCACCCCCCTCGCTTAAGGAGATGGCCGGACCCCGATTTTTTCCCAACCGGAGATGGGGCCGGCCCAGCGGGTCGTGGACCACCTGGATCGGGGCCGCGGCGCGGTTGGCGGCCTGACCGCCTTGCCCCAGAGGACTTTCCTGGGTCATCCGCGCCTCCAGGTGATCCCACAGGCTGGAAACCAAGCGGTGTTGGTGTCCGGCTCCGTTCGTCCTGCAACCTCTGAGGGTTGCGGGGGCAACTGGCAAGGAGGCATAGAAGACCGGTCCCCGGCGCTCAAGGAAACTCACGGCCTGGACAGTTATTTCCTGACAAGCCTTTGCCACATCCATGCCTATCCTTCCCGTGCGGCTCAGTCCGAAACCCAGTGCAGCCGCAGACCCCAAACTTGCATGAGGGGGCGGCCTTGATCATCAAGCCCTCTGGCATCCCAGGTTTGGCCTGCCTCGTCCTGCGTCCGCAGGCGGGCCTCCACGGTTATCTGTTCCCCCACCCGGCAGGGTCGCAAAAACCTCATCTCCCCGATCTCGACGGGAAGCATGGAGCGGCGCTCCGAGGGGTCCATGGCGACGATGGCGAAGTAAGCCAACTGCATCAGGGCTTCGAAAAGGTAGGGAGAGTATTGGTACCGGGCGTGCCGCAAGTGCGCAAAATCACCGGCCTCCCGGTAGGTGGTCCGGCCCCGTGCCACCCCCGGACCGGCGCCGTCAAACAACTCTATGACCCGATACCTGCCGTTGAGGCCGCTGCGGCCTTCATACCAGGCAAGCACCTGGGCCTGATCCATGGGCGGCGACTGCAGCTCGTCCAGCCGGACCGGAAAATCCGTCAGCCCCTCCCCGAGAGAGCCTCCTCCACCATCCAGGCCCACCTGGCCTTGGCAGTGCGGGGTGAAACGGTCCGTCAATCTTCCGGTGGGGGAGAGCTCCGGGGTTGAGAGAGAGACCTTGCACCATATCTCCCGCAGAGAGGCGCCGCTGCGGCGGCAGAAGATTTTAGCCGTCCGCGGCGCACCCGGCGGACATTGGATCATGTCCAGGAAGCGCACCCGGCGAACGCCTTGCACCTGCAGGTGGGGATACAGGAGCCGGGCGGCTTCCATGAAGGTCTCCAGAACCATGGCGGCTGAGACCAGGGGGTGCTCGACGAACTTGAGGGGCCGGTGATCCTCGAGCCACAGGTCTTTCTCCGGGGAAAAGGATCTGAAGGCTTCCAACTGTTCCCGGTGCAGGTCCACCGAAGCGATGCGGTCGATGAGAGGGAAGTCCTCGGGGCTGAAGGCCACGGCGCCGCCAGCCAGATCTCCTTCGAGCGCCGGAGGGATGGTGTCATTGAGCCGCGCCGTTTTTACGGCTGGCAGGGTCCGCATGAACATCACCCAATCGTCGCCGGCCGGGGCTACCGAAAGTTCCCGGCAGAAAAGCCCGGCAAGCTCATTTACCTGGATGTAGGCCACGCCCTTCCGCCGCATCAACTCCCGGACCGCCGGATCATCGGCCATGCCCGCCCCCTCGACCGGAGGCAGCATCAAGGCCTTGAACCGGATGGCGCGGTTTTTCCGCCCCAGGTATCTGAGGAGCGCCGACATCATCCGGTTGGCGGCCGCGTAATTGGACTGGCCGGGATTCCCCAGGATCGCCGCCCCCGAGGACAGGCCCGCGAAAAACCTCAAGCCCGCCTCCGCCGCGGCCGAGAAGAGATTCCAGGCCCCCAGAAATTTTACGTCCGTGACCAGGGAGAGGTCCTCGAAGGTCATTTGGCTGAGCAGACCGTCCCGGAGGACTCCAGCCCCGTGAATAATGCCGTCGATTTTACCATAACGGCTGGCCACTTCGCCCAGGACCGCCCGGACCGCCTCGGGGTCGGTGACATCGCAGGTATGGTACGCGGCCTCGATCCCGGCGGCCTGCAAGTCCGCCAGGGTCTGAGCCATCTCCACGGCCCGGGGCGACGTGCCGGGATTGTTGCCGGGATTAAGCGGCGTCCGCCCCAGAAAGACCAGGCGGGGTCTGAAGGGCGCCAGGCTGCGGGCCAGGTGGGCGGTGATTCCCGCGGCGCCCCCGGACATCACGATCACGTCTCCAGGGTTCAGATGCAGACTTGCCGGGCCATTGAATGCCGACGGGGCGACCTGCCCCTCCGAGGTGAAGACTTTGCCATCCCGATGCATCATCTCCACCACGGGGCAGCCTCGGTCCAGAGCCCTGCCGAAGGCGGCGCGCAGGTCGGTTTCCGGGTCGATTGCCAAGGTGCGAAACTGGACCGCCGGGTATTCCTGGGCGGCGGACAGAAACAGTCCGAGCATCCCCTCGGCTATCAGCCCGGCGAGAGTTCCGGTATCTTCTCCGGAATGGAGCAGCACGACGAATTTCTTGTTCGGCGATTGGAGAAATGCCTTCAGGACGCCAAAA
>CAYNMI010000242.1:0-4125 GCA_964398095.1 uncultured Desulfobacca sp. | reverse complement strand
GGAAGATAATACCGCCGGGAGCCGGATGCCAGTGAGCAGCAAGGGAGGGGAAAGAAATTATTCTGGGGGGGCTTGTTCCACCTGCTCCCGGAAGCGGCCCACCGCCCGGGGAATGAGGCGGCGCAGGAAGACCACCCGGTCCATGGGGTTGAGCCGCGCATAGGCCGGGTAATCCGGATATTCCGGGGAGAGGGCCGGCGGCTCCTGGCCAAAGGAGGCCCCCAGACGCCAGGCCTGCTGCACCAGGGCAATGATGGGGGTATCCCCCTCGGGGACCGTCGCCACCCACCCCAGGCGGCGCATGACTTCAAACCGCACCCGATCCACCAGGGCAAAGGCCGTATCCATGATCTTCATCTTGATGTCATTATCCAGGTCATCCAGGCGGAAGCGCACCGATCCACCCAGCCCCTGGGCCCCCATGACCAGATCGAAAAAGACGAAGAGATTTTCCTCCCCCGGGGTGGCCAGGTACAGGAGGGTGGAGGGACTCAGATCCTGCAGCCGGGTGTCGGGTCCGAATTGCTCCTGGAAACGGGCCAGCCAGGAACGAAACCCCTGGTCCGCGGCGATCTTGGCGCGGAAGCGTTCCAGGTCGATGATTTCAGCCACGGCCGCCCTCTTGCGGTCCATTCCCCTGCGACGGGTTCATCATCTTGAGGCCGCCATAGAGGTAGTGAATCCCGGAGATGGTGGTCAGGATGCCGGTCAACCAGAACAGGGCGATCAATACTATGGGAGGAATGGGCAAAATCTTGTTCAGGAGCACAAAGCCCACCGTGCACAACTGGAGGGTGGTGGTCCATTTGCCCGCCAGGGAGGGCCTGATCACCAGGGGAATATCCGCCAGACGAAAGATCAAGACCCCAGACCCCAGGGCCACATCCCGGCTGAGAACCACCACCGTCAGCCAGGAAGGAATCTCCCGGTAAATGCTCAGGGTGACGAAACTGGCGGCCATGAGTAGTTTGTCCGCCAGGGGATCGAGGTAGCTCCCCAGGCGGGACTTCTGATGCCAGGTCCGGGCGATGAGCCCGTCCGCCAGGTCGCTCACTCCCGCCAGGATAAACAGGGCCAACGCCTTGTGATATTTCCCCTGGATTAAAAAGATGATGAACAGAGGCGTCAGGAGGATGCGAATCAGGGTGATGACGTTGGGAATGGTGAGACTGCTCTGGGAAACGGGGCGGGAAGGCATGATCCGGGGATCGATTTCCTGTCTAAGGATTTTCCTGGCCAAACTGTAACATACCCGCAACCGATAAAACAATCCATTAACGGAGGCGGGGCATGATTTCCCCGGTCCCGGGCCGGGGGCCGGGGACGATGGCCAGGCGCCCAGGGGATTATTCCTTGGGTCCGGAGCCGGCCGATGTTATGATGGCACCTGGATCGCCAACCTAAGGGGGATGGGCATGCGGGCGGTGGTGCAACGGGTCACCGAGGCCTGGGTCCGGGTGGACGGCGCCGAGGTGGCCAGGATCGGCGCGGGGCTGCTGATTTTGGTGGGAGTGGCGCAGGATGACGGCCCCGGGGACGTGGCCGCCCTGGCGCAAAAACTGGCGCACCTGCGGGTCTTTGCCGGGGACGGCCGCCTCATGCACCTTTCCCTCCTGGACTTGCAGGCTGAGGCCCTCCTGGTATCCCAGTTTACCCTCCTGGGGGATTGCCGCAAAGGGCGGCGACCGTCCTTCGATGCCGCGGCCCCCCCGGAAATCGCGGAGCAGCTTTATGAGGACCTGGTGCAGGCCCTGGCCGGCTATGGCCTCCGGGTGGCCACCGGCCGGTTTCGCCGGATGATGGAGGTGGGCCTCATCAATGACGGGCCGGTCACCCTCCTCCTGGACAGCAAGAAGGGGTTTTAGGCGATCCCAGGATTGACAAACCCTGTCCAAAAAATTATGATTTTCAAAAGCTTATCCACCCAGGGAGGATTGCGGTTCACCCCCTCAGGGTGACCGGAGGCGCGGCGGCACGCCGGCGTTCCCCCAGGTCCCGGACCGGCAGGTGAGGCGGGAGGTGGACTGAGGCGTTTTTCGGCCCAGCGCCGCGGGAGGCTCAATGAAATTCATCGACTTGCAGAAAGTTGACAAGTTCACGTCTGATAAACCCTATCGGGAACTCCTGTACGATTCCCCCAATCTGCGGGTGCTGGCTTTCAACTTTGAGCCCGGCCAGGAGTTGCCGGTCCATTCCCACCCCGCGGACTCGGACGTCACCCTGATGATCCTGGAAGGGGAAGGCCAGTTTACCGGCGCCCATGCAATGCCCGCCAGGGCCGGACAGATGCAGATCATGCCGGTGGGCGAGACCCACGGCCTCAAGGCCCATACCCGCCTGCGGCTCCTGGTCTTCATCGCTCCTACCCTGTAGCCCCGGCCCGGATCGGAACCACCCTTGCGGCTCCGATCCCGTGAGTTGAGGATGGGAACCATAACCGGCCCCGAGTGTTATGTCCCAGAAATACCATGCAAAAAAATGAAGCATCCTCTGTAGGGGCGGACCTAGGTGTCCGCCCGTTTTGAGGGCAAACCCGCAGTTGCGCCCCTACAATAAGTGGCAATTAATTTTGCTATGAACTTCTGGGACATGATACGAGCTGTATGCTACCTATCTACCTGAAAGACCGGGATTTTACTCCCCCTGACGACCCCATTTATTACCTCCTGACCCGGGACGGGTTGTTCCTGGTGAAGCGCACCCCCTTCTTTGAGGCCGTGGTCCCGGCCACCGGCATCCCCTGGCTGGAGTCCCAGGGGACCGAAGTCCGCCTGAGCGGCCCGCCCCTCCCCGGGGCGCTGCTGCTCCAGGCCGCGGCCTTTTTCCGGGCGGTTTATGCCCGCTACCGGAGCGAAGCCGTGGCCCTCCTGGCCCGGCGGGAGGCCACCGGCGCCTATGAATTGTTCATCCCCCACCAGACCGTGGGAGGCGGCCACTGCGACTACGAAGTCCGGGAGTTCCCCGCGGGCCTCAGGCGCCTGGGCACCATCCACAGCCATGCCGGGGTGGAGGCGTTTCACTCCTGGCGGGACTGGCAGGATGAACGCTTCGAAGACGGCTTCCACCTGACCATCGGCAACCTGGACGCGGACCTCACCCTGGCCTGCTCCGTGGTGGTCCAGGGGTTTCGGGGCCAGATTCCCCCGGAGCGCCTGTTTGCCCCCTACCCCATTCCCTGGGACCAGGCCCCGCCGGAGGCGGCATGGTCCGGGGAAGTGGACCGCAAGGTGACGCCCCTGCCCCGCCCCATCGAATTCGGCCCGTGAAAGAGGGAGCCGTAAGCAGTCGCACATGGGCCGGTGCCCCACCCATAAAGGATGAAAAATATTGGTGGCACAGGTTTTTAACCTGTGCATGGACCGCGTCGCGGCGCGACTTAGGCGCCCATCATGGCGGCCACAGGCCGCCCTATAAGAACTTTTCAAGACAATTCCTCATGGGCCTGTGCCCCACCCTTAAATTATGAAAAGCCAAGGGCGGGCGTCCTCGCCCGCCAATCTCGCCTGGTGCATGGCAGGCACCCGGCATTAACCTTGAACCTTGAACCTTGAACCTTGAACTTTTTAAAACAGTGAGCAGTAAAAAGCCCAGGCATACCTGTCAAACCAGGCCATTCATGACCCCAAAACCCCGTTGATTTGACCCTTTGGGGGGCTTATCGCCGCCCGCCTGTACCGGTTCGCCAAAAAATTGCGGGGCTGGTTCGGTTATCTTCCCGATATTTCTCGACTTATTACCGGTACGGCGCGGCACGGCGCCGTGTGGCGCCGCTGAGGTACCGTGTTGTACCGCGGCGGTACCGCGACGGTGCCGCCGGCGGGGGCTGGAAAACCGCCACCGGAGAAATTGTGCCGCTGCTGACCGGAGTTTATGCCGCATGGTTTCACTATAAGGGGTTAAAGCAAGATTGCCAGCACCACGGCGACGCCTGACCCGGCTTCGCCAGGCCGGACCGCCAGGAATGGTTGAGGCGTCAAGGCCCCGGCTTATTGATATCCGGACCGATGCAGACTCATGAGTCTATGTCGATCATATCTACAACTAATTGATTTTATTGCGAGGTTGCGGTTTTGGCAAGATATACACTTCTTATTCATTTCGCCTTCAAATAAAATTTGTTTGTCA